>DYPH01000002.1:102835-110212 GCA_020720045.1 Sorangium cellulosum
TGCGCGTCCGCCCGGAACCGCCGGAGGCGGTGAGGAAACGGCGCGCAGAACTGTGTAGCTGCGCGTCCGCCCGGAACCGCCGGAGGCGGTGAGGAAACGGCGCGCAGAACTGTGGCGGAAACGCAGCTAAAAGGCGACGCCGAGCGCATCCAGAAACAGCGCGCTCATCGGCATCTGGAGGAAGTTCGCCGGCCCTGGGCGGCTCGGCGATGGCGGTTCTGCCGAGGCGGGGCGCGTCGCGAGGAAGGTGGAGAAGGCGGTGACCTTCTTCGCGTACCAAGGGAGCGCGAAATCCTTCGAGAAGATCCCGTGTTGGGCGGTCTTCATCACGTGGACGATCCGCCCATCCCCGAGCGGCAGGAGCTGGAGCCCCCAGCCGACCTTGATCGTGAGGCGCCCCTCGTCGTGGTCCCAGGAGATGCCGTCGGTGAGGTCGTAGACGCGGCCGAGTTCCTCGGCGAGCGGGTCGTTTTCGCCGGCGGAGGTCGCGAAGTTCCCGTCGAGGAGGCTCCGGTTGAAGATGAGGCTCGTCGGCAGCGTCCCGGCGACGACGGTCGCGAATTCGTGGGGGAGGATTTGGCCGCCCGACCAGGGGATCGTCAGCAAAAACATTGCGTTGCCGACGCGGATCTGGAAGGCCTGGAGGGAGTCGGTCCGGAGGGCGCCGCGCACGAAGGGGATCGCCGCCTTCATCCGCTCCGCGAAAGCCTCCTGCTGGGTGACCGCCTCGCCGATGGCGATCGTCCGCACGCCGACGACCTGCATCCCCGCGGCCGCCGCTTCGCGCTGAATCGCATAGATTTTCGACTGTTGGACCGGCGTCGGCGCGCAATCGGGGACGCCACGCGACGGCGCCTGCGGATAGGCCTGGGGCGGCTGCTCCGGGTAGCCCGGTGCCTGCGGGTAGCCCGGCGGCGGCGGGTAGCCCGGAGCTTGCGCATAGGGCGGTGCCTGCGGATAGGCCGGAGCGTGCGGCGCATAGGGTTGCGCCTGCGGATAGGCCGGAGCGTGCGGCGCATAGGGTTGCGCCTGCGGATAGCTGGGGGCTTGCGGCGCTGCGCCGGGCACCTAGGGCGGCACCTACGAGTCAACCAACCTCAAATCTTTGCCGCTTTCGGGCGCTTCCGGGCCGTCGACGTTCGCGTGAAGAGCTTGGCGATCTCCGGCTTGTTTCGGAGGGAATACCGGGCGGTTGCGACGATTTCGTCCGCCTCGGCGAGGACCCGGTTCGCCGCTCGGTAGCGGAGCGCGGCGACCCCGCCCCGGCTGGCGATCTCCCGGGCGGTCACGGCGGCCCGGCGGGCGTCGTCGGCGGCGGTGATTTCGGCGGCGAGCGCCGGCCCATCGACGATCCCGACGAGACGCGCCGCCTCCGCCTCCAACGCAAGGGCGAGCACGCCGGCGTAGGTCATCAGCTCCTCCGCGCGGCGCACCCGGGCCGCCTTCCGAACGGCGACGAGCTTGCCGCGCCCCCGGGACGCCGCGAAGGGCTCCTCCCGGAGGGCAAATTCCAGGGCGGCGCGCCCGTCGCGGAGGAGGCGGCGCAGGTTCGCGGTCGCTTCCCGGGCGGCGATCTGGAGCGCCTTGGGCGGGCGGTTTGTGGCGATCGGCGCAAGGATTTCAAGCACGCGGATCGCCTCTTCAAAGGCGGCGACGCGCTCGGCGGAGAAGCGCCCTTCGAGAAGCGCCTCCGGGTGGAGCCGCGCCGCTGCCAGGAGGCGCCTTCCATGGGCGGCGACCCGCGGCGGCGTCTCCCGGGGCTGTGCGCTGTAGCCGGGCGGGAGCGCCAACAGGGCGAGGAGTGCGTCGTCCCCCAGGATCGCCGGCTGCCCGGTAAACTCGGCGAGCGCCCGGCGCGCCTCCGTGAGCTCCGCTGGGTCGTATTTGGTCGTTGCAAGAGGTGCTTTGGCCATTGGTTCCTGCTCTTTGAGCACCCAATCTAGCGCGTGGAGGTCCCAAGTAGCCCTAGAAAGCAGCCGGTCGCTGTACCAGGGAGCTTTAGTCTTTCGCCCAGGAGCCATTGCAAGATCTTCAGAAGGTTTTACGCACACGCAAAGAGCCTGCAGACAGGCCTCAGAAGCGTCTGTAAGCTTTTCAGGAGCCCCAGAAGCTCACCAAAGAGCTCGCGTGGGGGGGTGATGCTCCTGGAAGCATCGGCGGGAGTCGGTTCCGTGCTCTCGGGGGGCGAGTCGCGGTAGTGGGCGGCGATGGAGATCTATCTCGTTCGCACGGCGACGCTGGAACCGGGCCTCGCCGAGGGGGCTGCACCGTTGAGCCTGGAGGGGCGCCGGCTGGTGCGCGCCCTTGGAAATCGTGTGCGGAGCGCGGAAGGGGGCTCCGTCCCCGACTTCGCGCGTGTGATCATCGCGCCGACGGTCGGTGCCGCGCAGACCGCGGAACTGTTCGCCGAGCGGACCGACTTCCTCGGCGCCGTCGACGTCCTCCCTGCCCTCGCCACCGCGCAGGCGCGCCCGGAGACCTACGCGGCGAAGATCTTGGAAGTCCCTGCCGGTGCCGAACGGGACTGTTCCATCGTCGTCGTCGCCGACGAGCCGGCCCTCTCGGCGCTCGGCGCCTTTTTGATCGGCCGGCCGACCTTCCCGCCGCTGATGCACGGCCAGGTCTCCGTCCTCATCGACCGCAAGCCGGGCTGGTGCCTACGCCCCGGCGAAAAGGGGCGCGGCCTCCTGCTCGTGTCGTGACGGAGCCCGGCCCCGTCAGATCTTGCAACAGAGCACGCCGGCCGTCTCGTTGTTGGCGCAGCCGCCAAAATCCCCGGAAGTGACGGCGTTATTGGGGACGGTGGTGCTGCTGTTGAACGTCGGCGGGTTGAAGTCGCAGTTGACCTGGCCGCACGTGTTCCCGATGTCGTCGGCGACGTTGTAGCGGCTCTGCGCCGTGAGATTGATCTTGCTGCAGAGGTGCATGCTGCCGGTGGTGTTGTTTCCGCAGTTTGATGCGGTTGCCGTCCCCGGCGCCGCCGCTGCGTAGCAACGTCCGGTGTCGCCGCCCGGAGACGTCCAAAGGCGCGAACCGAGCCAGTAGTGGTACTTGGGGGCGATGATCGGGTTCACCGGGCGCGCCTTCACCTGCTCGGCGCTGCAGGCGGTCCAGCCCGCTCCACACGCGCCCGCGACAAGGTTGGGCGAGTAGGCAAGCTTACCCGGGCAACCGACCATGGTCGGGCCGTAGACCTCCGGCGCTACCAAGGAGTTGGGCGGGAGCGTGGTTCTGACCGTCGCGCAGACGACGTTCGGATCGTTCGGGTCGGGTTCTCGCGACGCGTCTTGGGGCGCGGCGTCTTGGGGCGCGGCGTCTCGGGGCCCGCCATCGGTGATCGCCCCGCTGTCCGGGGTTGTGCTGGCGTCGAGGCCGCCGGCGTCGACGGTTGTGCCTGCGTCGGTCGCCGCCGGGCCGACGAGGAACGTGGGGCCATCGCTGCAAGCGACGCCTGCGACGGCGAGGAAGACAAGCGGTGCCGCGAGCGAAAGAAAGCGTGTGGAAGTAGGCATGTCAGTTCTTGCAGCAGAGCACGCCGGCCGTCTCGTTGTTGCCACAGCCGCCAAAGTCCCCCTTCGTGGGCCGCGTGTCGCCCGCGATGGGGGTGCTGCTGGTGTACCTCGCCGGGTCATAGTCGCAGTTGACCTGGGCACACGTGTTCCCGAGGTCGTCGGGGACGTTGTAGAGGGTCGACGCGGTCAGCTGGATCTTGCTGCAGAAGTGCATGCTGCCGCTGGTATTATTCCCGCAGTTGGACGGCGCCGGGGACCCCGCAACGGGGGCGGCGTAGCAACGTCCCGTGTCGCCGCCCGGCGAGGCCCAAAGGCGCGGATCGAGCCAGTAATGGTACTTGGGGTTGATGATCGGGTTCACCGGTCGCCCCTGCACCTGGGAGGCATTGCAGACGACCCACCCGGCCCCGCAGGCGCTCGGGACGACCCGTGTCTCGTAGCGGAGCCTACCCGGGCAACCGATCATGTTCGGTCCGAAGACTTCCGGCGCGGCGATCGCCCCCGCGGGGATCGTAGCTGCGACCTTCGCGCAGACAACGCTCGGATCGTTTGGGTCTTCGCCGGCTGCATCTCGAGCCCCCGCATCGTCGGGCGCTCCAGTGTCTGCGGTTGTGCCGGCGTCGAGGCGCCCAGCGTCGAGGCCGCCGGCGTCGACGGTTGTGCCTGCGTCGGTCGCCGCAGGGCCGACGACGAACGTGGGGCCGTCACTGCAGGCGACGACTGCGACGGCGAGGAAGACAAGCGGTGCCGCCAGCGAAAGAAAGCGCGTGGAAGCAGGCATCTCAGTTCTTGCAACAGAGCACGCCGGCCGTCTCGTTGTTGCCACAGCCACCGAAATCCCCCGACGTCGTCGCGCCGTTGGGGACGATGGTGTCGCTCTTGAACGTGCGCGGGCTGTAGTCGCAGTTGACCTGGCCGCACGTGTTCCCGATGTCGTCGGCGACGTTGTACCGGCTTGCCGCGTTCAGCTTCACTTTGCTGCAGAAATGCATGCTGCCGGTGGCATTGTTCCCGCAGTTGCTTGGCGTCGGAGTCCCCGTCGCCGGTGCCGCGTAGCAACGACTGGTATCGCCGTCGGGGGATGCCCAAAGGCGCGGCTCGAGCCAGTAATGGTACTTCGGGGCGAGGATCTGACTTCCCCGTCGCACCTTGACCTGGGGGGCGCTGCAGGCAGTCCACCCCTTCCCGCAGGCGCCAACGACGAGGGTCGGCTGGTACGTAAGCTTGCCGGGGCAGCCGATCATTGTGGGGCCGAAGACCTCGGGGGTGGCCGATGCGCTGGCCGGAATCGTTCCGGCGACCTTCGCGCAGACGACGTTCGGGGCGTCCGGGTCGGGACCGGCGTCTTGAGGCGGCGGTGTGCCGGTGTCGGCGGTGGTGCCAGTGTCGGCGGTGCCAGTGTCCGGTGTGCCGGTGTCGGCGGTCGTGCCGGCGTCGACGACGGCCGCCGGGACGTCGTCTCCGACGCACGCGTAGGCGGCAAGAGTGAACGCGGAGAGGAGTGCAAGCGGAGCGAAGGGGCGCATCGGAGCAGAATACACAACTGCCTCCGCGGGGGGACGACGTTTGGCGCGTGCATGGGGCCGGGAAAAAAATACGGTGGCGCACCCTATGCGTCGCCTGTCCGCTTCCTTCGCCCTCGCTTTGCTCGTCCCCCTTGTCGCCCCGATCGCGTGTGGCGGCGAAATTGCAACGGTTTCTGCCACCGTCGCCGACGCGGCCTCCGTAGACAGCGGCAGCGACAGCAGCACCGTTGACGCCGGCGCCGACGCTTCCGATGGCGCCGTCACCGACAGCGGGCCGAGCCCCTTCCCGGCGGCCCACCCGGAGGCGCCGGAGATCCTCTCGCTGGGGGGCCCCGTGATGACGCAGCCGCGCTTCGTCCCGGTCTTTTTCCCGGGGACGAGCCACCGGGACTCCATCGTCGCCTTCTCCCAGAAGGTCGCCGGATCCAACTACTGGACGGCGACGACCGCCGAATACGGCGTCGGTCCGCTCACCACCGGCGCGCCGATCGACCTGGCGACGCCGGCGCCGCGGGAAACCTCCGACGACGAGATCCAGGCGTTCCTAGCGACCCAGTTCGGCGAAGGGGCCCCCCTCGGCGTCGCCGATCCGAACGCGATCTACGCGCTCTACTACCCGGCATCGACGCTGATCGACCTCCAGGGCTCCCAGAGCTGCCGCGAGTTTGGTGCCTACCACCTGTCGACGCGCGTCGACGGAGTCGCTGTAAAATACGCGGTGATGCCCGAGTGTGGCGGCGCCGGTGGCCCCTTCGGCCCCCTCGAAAACCTCACGATCGCGACCTCCCACGAGCTCATCGAAGCGGCGACCGACCCCGAGCCCTTCGACAACCCCGCCTACGCGAGCACCCTGGAAGATCACCTGATCTGGCAGCTCTTCCCGGGGACCGAGGTGACCGACATGTGCAATTTCAACACCGACGCTTTCTACGCGCCGGCAGAAATTGGCTTCTTTGTGGCGCGATCCTGGTCGAACGAGGCGGCCCGCGCGAGCCACGACCCCTGCGTCCCGGCCGCCGAGGGGTCCTACTTCAATAGCGTCCCGGTCTTCAGCGACAACGTCCCGTTGCGCTACCAGGGGGCTTCGGCCGGCTCCCCGCTCGGCCTCCGCGCCCCCGTCGGGAAGCCGGTCACCTTCGACCTCGCCCTCTTCAGCGACGGCCCGACCGACACCCCGTGGGACGTCGGCGTCTACGACGCGAGCCAGCTCCAAGGGGGCCCGGCGAACATCGAGTTCGACCTCGACCGCACGAGCGGCAGCAACGGCGACCGGATCAAGGTGACCGCCACGCGCCTCCGCAAGGGGACCGATATCAACGGCAGCGAGATCGTCGTCGTCTCCTCACTCGGCGACAAGACCCGGTTTTGGTTCGGCTTTCTGAGCGAGTAGTCAAAAGAAAACCTCCGCAGCGTGCCTTGGGGCAATGCGCGGCGGAGGTCTGTTCGCGGAGCGAGGCTTTCAGGCTTCCGTGTCGGCGAGCGTGACGATCGCCTGCGCCCACTTGACGAACTTGAGGTTCGCGAGGTCACGGATCGTCTTGACGTTGAACGCCGCCTTGAGGAGCTCGGCATCCTTCTCGCTCACGCCTTCGAGGGCGGCGACGGGGGCGTCGGCAATCTCCTTGAGGGACTTGGTCTCGTATTCCTTGTCGAGGGCTTTGTTGAGGTTCATGGCGCGGGACGGTCGCAACGATCGGCGCGTTTGGCAAGAGCTTCGTCCTCGCCCGCTTCGCGGACGGACGTTGCGCAAAGGGATTCCGCATGGATCACGATGGACCGGTCGGCGGCGCCAACGGTGTCCATTCGGAAACATTTCCGTCGTGGACGCAGCGTGCTCTTGGCGGCCGCGCACGCTCCCGATATCAGGCGCGTCCATGCAGAGCCTACCGAGTGAGCGCCGCCCCGCGCCGCCGTCTCTCGCGACGCGCCCCGCTGCGAAGTTCTCCGATCCGGCGGTGTTCGCCGATCCGGCCGGCGACCTCCCCACCGAAGACGAAGTGACCGTCAAAGTTGGCTCGACCGTCTCCCTCGCTGGCGCTCGGACGGATCGAGCCCACCGCATCCTCACCGTGGCACGCCCGGCCATCGAGGGCTTCGACGACGAACCGACGGCGATCTTCCGGCCGCGCACGTTCCCGAAAGCGCCGACAACGCTTGTGGTTTTTGACGACGACGAGCCGACGACCCTCTGGAAGAGCGCCCCTTCGACGTCCGTCCTTCCGGCACCGACGGAGGAGCCGCTGTCCTTGAAGCCGGCCGCCGAGCGCACGATGCGCGCCGCCGACGTCCGCAGCGCCCTCGCCGACGCCCTCCGCGCCCTCTCGTAGGCGCGCAAATTT
>DYPH01000002.1:110312-110422 GCA_020720045.1 Sorangium cellulosum
ACGTACAGCGCGCCGTTTCCTCACCGCCTCCGGCGGTTCCGGGCGGACGCGCAAGTTACGTACAGCGCGCCGTTTCCTCACCGCCTCCGGCGGTTCCGGGCGGACGCGCA
>DYPH01000269.1 GCA_020720045.1 Sorangium cellulosum
TTTCTCACGGAATTTCTGAAGTAGCCGGTCCCCCAAGTCGGAAAACGCGAGGCCCCATGACTGCACCGAACCGACGCACGTACCAGGAACTCTTGTCGAACGAGCCGGCGTGGCCCGCTTTGGAAGCGATCGCGCGAGCTTCCGGGCGCGTCGTCGTGCTCCCCCGGGAAGCGCCTGCTGCCGAGGCTTGCCTCGAGCGTCTCCAGGTAACCACGCGTTCCGCGCTGGGGGCGCTCGCCTACGAGACCGGCGGTCTCTTGGTTGACGCAGGATGGCTGCGGCTCTTCGGCGCCGGCAGCGCGAGGCTCACGCGCGCGCTCGGGGCGTGGAACGATGCGCTCGGGATCGACGTCGCCGACCTGCTGGTTTTCGGCGATGACGTCGTCGGCGGCCTCTTCGCCATCAACGGCGGCGCCCTCGGGCCCGCACGCGGGAGCGTGTTCTACTTCGCGCCCGACACGCTCGCCTGGGAAGACCTCGGGCGCGGGCACGGCGCCTTCGTCGAGTGGGCGATGACCGGCGACTTGGCGATGTTTTACAAGCATTTGCGCTGGCCCGGCTGGGAACAGGAGTGTGCCGCCCTCACCGCCGACCAGGCGCTGAGCCTCTACCCGCCGCCGTGGTCCCAGGAAGGGAAGGACGTCGCCCGCGTGTCGCGACGCCCGGTTTCGGCGCTGGAACTTTGGCAGGCGCAGCTCGAGATGGCGCGCCAGCTTGGCGAGGCCTCGAAGTAGGAGGCCTCTCGCGGCTCTTCGTAGGTCGCTACCTCCAAAGGTGCGCCACCGTGGGCCAGCACGCACGTTCGCCGACGCATCGGGCGCTGGCGTCGCCCAGAAATGCGGAAATTCCGCAGGCATACGCGTTGCACCTGGACGTTCATGAAGAACTGGATGACCGGGTTGGCGGTGGTGGTGCTGGTGGCGGGCTGCGACGCGCAAACCGACTCGTCGAGTGGACCCGATGCTGCGGCCGACGAGCGCGAGACCTGCCACACCGACTGCGGCGGCCAGCTCTTCTGCGACGGCCCTCAGATCACGCGCGAGGCGGCGTCGCCGATCCCCTGTTCGGTCGCGTCGACCGGCTCCGTCGAGGAAATCTGTCGGCGGTACGGCACGTCCTACGGGCTGACCTGCGGCGAAGCGACCTGTGCGCCCCGGGTGACCGACCCCCGCTACCTGCGCTGCGACCTCACGTGGCTGTTCTGGTACCGCCCGCCGGAAGATGCGCACATGGAGAAGCTCCGGTGCACGTCGCTCCCGGTGATCGGGAGCCCCTGTTCGAGCGACTCCGAGTGCCACCCGATGGCCGACGTCCTCGATGGGAACCTCCGCTGCGAGAGCGGAAAATGCGTCGCGACCCCGCGCCGCGCCGCGGAAGAACTGCGCCGCTGCGATGTCGACGGCGGCGCCGGTTGCGTGACCGTCTGCGGCGTCTCCTACCAGCCCGAGCGGTGCTTTTTCGACGAAGCGTGCCCGGCCGGCATGGACTGCGCGACCGGCGGCGACTGCGGCGGGCTCTGTCTTCCGCGTGCCTTTGGACGGGATCCGGCGAACCCGACGTGTCCGGAGTGACCGGGGAGCTGCGCCACCGTGGGCCAGCACGCACGTACGCCAACGCATCGGGCGCTGGAGTCGTCCATAAACGCGGAAATTCCGCAGGCATATGCGTTGCACCACGCGTACCCATGAAGAACTGGATGACCGGGTTGGCGGTGGTGGTGCTGGTGGCGGGCTGCGAGGCGCAGCGCGCTCTTGACGAGCCGGTCGCCCCGCCGCGCGATGGCGGAACCGCGAGCCGCGCCGACGCGGGGGCGCAAACCGATGCGACCGATGCTCAGGTCGTGCCCGATGCCCAGCCCGACGCGGGAGATTTGTGCCACACCGACTGCCGCGGCCAGCTCTTCTGCAACGGCCCACAGATCATGCGCGAGGCGTCGTCGCCGATCCCCTGTTCGGTCGCGTCTACCGGCTTCGTGGAGGAGATCTGCCGGCGTTTTGGCACCGGTTACGGGCTGACCTGCGGCGAAGCGACCTGCGCGCCCTACGTGACCGACGCCCGCTACAAGCGCTGCGACCTCACGTGGGTGTTTTGGTACCGCGAGGCGCAAGATGCGCACATGGAGAAGCTCCGGTGCACGTCGCTCCCGGTGAGCGGGAGCCCCTGTTCGAGCGACTCCGAGTGCCACCCGATGGCCGACGTCCTCGATGGGAACCTCCGCTGCGTGAGCGGAAAATGCGTCGCGACCCCGCGCCGCGCCGCGGAAGAACTTCGCCGCTGCGAGGTCGATGGATCCGACGAAGGCGGGACATCGCTCCTAGGTAGCTGCTCGGAATCTCCTTTTCGGAGTGCGACACGTCCTCGCGAAA
>DYPH01000027.1:0-45029 GCA_020720045.1 Sorangium cellulosum
CAGGTGCTCGTCCGCCCGGAACCGCCGTAGGCGGTGAGGAAACGGCGAGCACGGAAGAAGCAGGTGCTCCAAAGAGTTCCGGAAATCGGGCGAGGAGCTCCGGGTCGACGTCCTCGGGCCGTGTGTCCGGCGAGGGGCTCGGGCAGCTGCCGGTCCGCACGTATTGGCGGCCCGTTTCGGTGAGCGGCGCCTCAAAGAACGCCGCCGTCGGCCGCGATTCGACGATGCGTCCGCCGGCGAGCAGCGAGATCGTCCCGCCCAATTCGCGGGCGGTGATCTGGTGATGGGTCGCGACGACGACCGCGATCCGCTGGGCAACCAAGCGCACCGCCGCGCAGTAACGGAAGACTTCCGTGTGGGACATCCCGACGGTCGGCTCATCGAGCGCCAGCACCGGCGGGGCCGCCGCGGCAAAGTGGGCGAGGAGTACCAGGCGCGCATCGACCGCCGAAAGCGCGAGGACCTGGGTCTCAAGATCGCCGGCCAAGTGGGTGAGCCCAAAGCGCTCGAGGGCCTTCTCGGCGCGGGCACTTCGCTCGGAAAGTGTAGCCTTACCGCTTAGTTCCCGCGGCGCGAGGCAATCCCGGAGCGACCCCATGAGCGTCGCCGCCCGCTGCCCAACGATAAGCCCCCGGTTTACCTCCGAGATCGGAGTTCCGGAAATGTGGGCCAAGCCCCCAAGCGTCGCGTCCCCGGCGTGGAGGCCGGCCAGCGCACGCAAGAATGAACTCTTCCCGGCGGCGACCGGACCGATGAGGATGTGCGGCTCCCCAGGGAACACATCGAGGTCGATCGAAGCGAGGACGGTCTTGCGCCGATATTTCAGCGAAAAACCTCGAAAATGGACGATCGGTTCGGTCATTGGGGAAGTGATTCACGCCGACAGACGCGGCGGCCGCGAAGCAAGGTACCGCCCGGTCGCCCACGCGCCGCGCGAAATCTGCGGAGCGGGTGCATTTGCTGAAGGCTTGGCGTTGTCATCCTTCAAAAAATCTCCGGCGCCACGCATCGAAGGCATTGCACGGGGAAACAGGGGCGGTCCATATTCGCAACCAGTGTTTTCACGTTCGGCGCCCGGCGCGGAACGGCTTCACCCCTCCCCTCCCCTCCCCTCCCCTCCCCTGCCCAAGGTGCCCCTATGCGACGTATGCAGTTCGATGGCTCTCTCTCGTCCGGAACCTTCCGACGTGCTCTGCGATCGGGCGTCGCCCTCCTCCCGGTCGGCCTCGCGGCAATCGCGCTGACGGCGGCGCTCGGCGCCTGCAGCTCGGACTCGGGCACCACCACGCCCGGCACCGACGACGGCGGAACGACCGTCGACAGCGGAGTCCCGGTGGGGGACGGCGGCGGACCGGTCGTCGATGCAGGGCCCGGCGGCTGCGGGACCGGCAAAGCGCGCAAGTGCGACGTCGGCGAGGGGTGCGCCGTCGAAGGCGACTGCACGAGCCGAAACTGCGCGAGCGGCGTCTGCAAATCGGCCTCCTGCACGAATGGAAAGAACGACGGCACCGAGACCGGGATCGACTGCGGCGGCACGTGCGCCGACAAGTGCGATGGCGCCGTCTGCGCCGCGAATGGCGAGTGCAAGAGCCGCATTTGTGACGGCGGGAAATGTGCCGCGAAGGGGACGAAGACCTGCGGCGTCGGCACCCCGAATCTTTGTGTGAACGGGACGATCTGCGAACAGGATCTCGACTGTTCCACCGATTACTGCGCGGGCGCCATCTGCTCGCCGGTCGACGCCGCCTCCAAGGCCGACGGTCGCCGCGATGCCGGCGAAACGGGCGTCGACTGTGGTGGCGCGATCGCCGCGAGCCAGCCGTGCCCCGCCAACGAAGCGTGCAAGGCCGACGCCGACTGCCAGGGCCTCTGCAAGAACGACGTTTGTTCC
Organism: Sorangium cellulosum; assembly: GCA_020720045.1. Classification (GTDB taxonomy): domain Bacteria; phylum Myxococcota_A; class Polyangia; order Polyangiales; family Polyangiaceae; genus JAAFHJ01. The sequence goes on from DYPH01000027.1 coordinate 1,892, forward strand.
GCGCCGAGTTCGAACGACGGCAAGAAGAACAACGGCGAAAGCGACGTCGACTGCGGCGGCCCGAACGCGCCGAAGTGCAACCCGGGGAAGGCGTGCGTCGCCGGCACCGATTGCTTCGGAAACTACTGCAAGAACACCGTTTGCACCGCCCCGACCGGCGCCGACGGCATCAAGAACGGCAACGAAACCGACGTCGACTGCGGCGGCGCCCGCCTTCAGGCAGGCCCGATCGACTACACGGCGCCGAAGTGCGCGGTGGCGAAGACGTGCGCCGCCGACTCCGACTGCAGCACCGACGCCTGCGCGAACACCAAGTGCATCGAGGCGAAGAGCTGCAAGGTGAACTTCGGCGGCGCGACCTGCGGTTCCGGCGAAGTCGGTGAAGGGGGCGCCGTCCACGAGAGCTGCTGCAAGTCGCTCCCGGTCGCCGACTACGTCGATCCGAAACAGCCGGGGAAGACGGTCTACGTCGACAAGTACGAGATCACCGCCGGCCGTATGCGCGCCTTTATCAATGCGGTCAACGGCAACGTCCGCGGCTACGTCCAGGCGAACGCACCGGCCCGCTGGCGCGCCTCCTGGAACAGCGCCCTCCCCGCCGGCTTCGACGGCGTCGGCGTCAACTACAACGTCGCCGACCCGACCGCCGACATGGCCTTCCCCGGCCAGGACATCTACAACACGAACCGCACGCAAACGACGTGGCAGGTGCGCGCCGGTCAGTGGACCATCTACCCGGGCGTCAATAACACCTTCGGCTCGATCCACTTCTTCCCTGAATACCTCGCCTCGGCGGGCTGGCCGACGCCCGAGTACGGCGCAACCCACGGCTTTAACTGCGGAAATGCCGCAGGCAGCTACGGCTTCGGGACCTACTGGCTCCCGCCGGACGTCCTCAACCAGCAGGGGAGCCTCCCGCGCGGCTACAGCCAGGAGCAGATGGACGTGAAATCGGCCAACTGCACCCCCTCGGGCGTCTTCGCCGCCTTCTGCGCCTGGGACGGCGGCCAGCTGATGACCGCGGAAGCCTACGCCGCGATCACGAACAACAACGCGCGCTTGCCGGCCGGCGCCGCCAGCAACTGCTCCGGTGGCCTCAACGTGAGCAGCGACGGTGGTAGCGCCTGCAACGCGGTTTACAACTACCCGTTCGGCGGCGGCACCAACGAAGGGGCCCACCGCATCGCCGCCCCGGGCCGCGTCGCCGCCGACGTCGTCCGCATCAACGCCGCCGACGAGCCCTGGCGCGATCTCGGCGGCAACGTCATGGAAGCGGTCCTCGTTCAGCACGGGTCGGGCGTCGACGTCTTCGGCTACCGCGGCTACGGGCTCGGCTGGAGCACGATCCGGCACCATATCAACCAGACGCTCACCCCCCGCATGAAGCAGGCCTCCGTCGGCGCCCGCTGCATGCGCTTCAAGTGAGACCACTGAACAAACTTGCCCAAGATCGCCGAAATAGATCTTGAACGCAGGAATCCGTGTGGTATCCACGCGTCCCCTAAGCTTCGGAGCGGCTTTTTTGCGTACTCCGAGAGGTCTATCTCTCCGGCGCGCCGGAGGGGGACCCGCAAGACGACAGCCAGGCTTTCGTCTGGCCAATCAACCTTTTCGTACGTTCGGAGAAGAGCAGCGATGCCGAGTGACGCGATTCAGTGCAAACCCCTCGAGGTCGTCGTAAGCGACCGCGGGATCGAGCGTGCCATCAAGCTTCTCAAGCGGAAGCTTGCCTCGGAAGGGGTCCTTCGCGAGCTCAAGATGCGCCGCCACTACATGAAGCCGAGCATCAAGCGCCGCAAGAAGCAGGCGGAAGCGGCTCGCCGTCGCCGCAAGCGAGCGAAGCTCGACTCGATGCCGGCCACCACGAAGCCCTGATTTCTGTCAGAATTCGTGCAAAGAAGGCCCCAGGATCCCCTGGGGTCTTTTTTCGTTCCCGCGCCCCCGCTTCCATCCCTATGTCGAACCGCTCTATCCTTGCACTCTGCACGCTCTTGACTGCACTCACCCTCGGTGGCTGCAAGAAGGGGCTCCCGCCGGCCCCTACCCGCCCGACGGCGGTCCCCGAGGAGGCGGCCTGGGTCCCCGGCGGCACCGGCGGCGTCTGGATCCTCTGCAAAGCGCACCCCGACCGCGACGATTGCACCGTCTGGGGGCAAGCGGGCCACGTCTGGGACACCGGCTCCTACGTCCTTACCCGCGCCCAAACGCCGGTCCCGCAAAGCGAGCTCGGCTACCTCGCCTACGACGAAGGGCGCATCTTCCTCTCGAACGGCGATTCGCTCTCGAAGAAGGCCTCTCGCCGGGACGAGACAGGGAAGTAACCCGCCCTCCGGACTCGGCGGTTCCGGCGACGATTTCGGTTGTCGGATCGGCCGGAATGCCGGCTCTATTCGCGGCGATGAATGAACCGCTGTTTGCGTCTCGCCCTGCCCCTGCACCATCCGTCGTGCCGCCCGCCGTTCCCTTCGAGCGGAAGAATCCCGGCCTCGTGGAAGGGGCGGTGGTTCGCGTGCGACGCCGCACGTGGGCGGTCACGAAGGTCACCAAGGAGCACTCCACCTACGACCTCCGTGTGAGCCTCGTCGCCCTCGACGACGATGCGCGCGGCGAGACCCTGGATGTTCTCTGGGATCGCGAGCTGGATGCCGTCGTTCAAACGTCGCTTACAAACGGTGAACGGGGCGTCCAGGAAGACGGAGGTACGCGCGGCTTCGATTCCGCAAGTGCCTTTGCCGCCTACCTGTCCGCGCTCGGATGGAATCAGATCGCGGCCGCCGATCCGCAGCGCTTCCTCGCCCCGTTTCGCGCGGGAATTCAAGTCCATGCCTACCAGCTCGCGCCGCTCCAGCGCGCGCTCCGCCTCCCGCGGGTTAACCTGTTTATTGCCGACGACGTCGGTCTCGGAAAGACCATTGAAGCCGGTCTGATCATTCGCGAACTGATGCTCCGCGAGCGCGTCCGTCGCGTGATTGTCGTCTGCCCACCTTCGGTGCTCCGCCAGTGGCGCGACGAACTGTTTCAACGCTTCGGTCTCCGCTTCACCATCTACGATCGCGAGCACATTGTTCGCGTCCGGCGGTCCCGCGGGCACGGCGCCAGCCCCTTCAGCACCGGGCGCCTGTTCCTCGTGAGCACTCCGCTCCTTCGCGACGACGACCACCGGGCGGCGCTGACCGATTTCGTGAAGAACGATGATGACTTGCCGCTGGAGGATCAGGAGCCGGCGCTCCTCGTCGTCGACGAAGCCCACCACGCCGCGCCGTCCCACGGGAGCCGCTACCCGGTCGACTCGGCAACGACGCGCGCCGTGCGCGAACTTTCCGCATTGTTTGAACATCGCCTTTTTCTCTCGGCGACGCCCCACAACGGCCACACCGCGAGCTTCAGCGCGCTCCTCGAAATGGTCGATCCGCAGCGCTTTGTTCGCGGAATTGCGCCAGAAAAAGCGGCACTTGACGCCATTGTCGTCCGTCGTCTCAAAGAAGATCTGCGCCTGCTCAAACAGAACTTCCCCGAGCGGCACGTCGTCGCGACCGTGCTTGGAGGGACCGCCCTGGAAGCGGGCCCGCGGTCTCTCGCGACGCCGCCCCCAGCAAATTCGCTGGCGGTCGCGAACGGACGGGCCCCCAGCGAGTACCCCGAGCTCCACCTCGCGGCGCTCCTCGCCCGTTACCGAGATGCCGTCCTTGGGCGCATCGAGGCGGGGGGCGCCAAGAAGCGCGATCTCCTCGCCGCGACGCTCGTCCTCTCCGGCCTCCAGAAGCGCCTGTTCTCGAGCGTCGAGGCCTTCGCACGGACCCTCGCCGTCCACCAAAAGTCCCGAATTTCAAACGCGAAAGCGAAGTACGTTTCGCTCCCCCGCCTCTTGCCGAACCTGACCGCCGCGGAACCGGACACGGACGCGGAGCCGGACAGCGACGGTCTCGACGCCCTCGACGACGCGGCGGCGCTCCTTTCCGGGGCGGTCGCGACGGCGGCGCCGGTCGCCGGGGAAGAGGCGCTCCTCGGCGAAATGCAGGCGCTCGCAGCGACCCTTCGCCACCAGCCCGACGCCCGCGTGCGCGCCCTCGCGGCGCTGTTGCGTCCGCGGCTTCTCGCCGGGAAGAAGCGTTTCTTGATCTTCACCGAGTACACCGACTCGGAGCGCTACCTCGTCCGTCAATTGAAGGAACTCCTCGGGGACGTCCTCGATCCCGAGGGGATTGTCGGCTACCACGGAAGCCTCGGCGACGACCGCCGCGAAGCGCTCAAATCGGCCTTCAATGACGACCTAAGCGCAAACTCTTTGCGCATTCTCGTCGCCACCGACGCGGCGCGCGAAGGGGTCAACCTCCAGGCGACCTGCGACGAGCTCTTCCACTTCGATCTCCCGTGGAACCCGGCGCGCCTCGAGCAACGCAACGGGCGCATCGACCGTACCCTGCAACCCTCGAAAGAGGTCTTCTGCCACTATTTCCTCTACAAGAACCGCCCGGAAGATCGCATTCTTGATGCGCTTGTCGCCAAGACCGAGCGTATCCGCAAGGAGCTCGGGAGCGTCGCGCCGGTCCTCGTCGACCGTGCCGCGAGCCGCCTCGACGCCGGCATCGACCGCAACGCCGTTGCCGCCCAGCTCGCCGCCCTCGAAGCCGATCTTTCCGAGGACGCGGCAGCGGCGCTCGGGAAGAATTCCGACGAGGATGCCCTTTTGAAGGGGGACCCCAGCGAGGATGACCCGTCCTTCTCCACCTACGTGACGACGCCGCGCCTCGACCTCCAACGCCAGGAGGTGTTGCGGCAGGAAATGGACGATCTTCGCCAATTGATGGATCGGGCCCGCCAGAGCCTGAACGTCTCCCCCGAGCTCTTTCGCGACGCGCTGAATGAGGCGCTCCTGCGGGTCGGCGGGGAACCGTTCGTCGCCGACCCGAAGGTGAAGGGCTCGTACCGGTTGTCGGCGGTCACCGAAAAGGCGCTCGGGTCGGCCGCCTTCTACGACGCCCTCGACACCTTGCGTGCCCCCCGAGAACCGGGCGAAACCTTTGCCGAATACCGGCGGCGCTGCCCGGTCCGCCCCGTCGTCTTCCACGACACCGGGCGCCTCTCGGACCCCACCGTCCACCTCCACCTCGAGCACCCCTTCGCCCGGCGCCTCCTCGACCGCTTCCTCGCCGCCGGCCACGCGGAGCGCGATCTCGCCCGGCGGACCGTCGCGAGCTTCCCCGGGAGCGTGCCCCAGGTCGTCCTCTTCGGGCGCCTCCGCCTCTACGGACCAAACGGCGCGCGCCTCCACGACGAACTCCTCGCGGTACGTGCCACGCTCGCCGCCGATGGCACCGTCGTCCCGACGACGACCCCGGTGGAAGCCCCAGTGATCCTTCGGGAAACCCTCGACGCTCTCCATCGCGCCGTCGAGCTCGCCCCGCCGCCCGCCTTCGCCGCCGCCGAAGCCGACGCCATCGAAGCGGCGCTCGCGCCGGCCCTGGAAGAGAAGCGCCATGCGCGCGCCGGGACGATCGCCGAGGCGCTCCGCCAGCGGGGGGACGAAGAGAAGCTCGCGATGACGCGGATCCTCACCGCCCAGGTCGATCGCATCAAGCGCCATTTGGTTCAGGTCGGCGGGAGCTCCGGGCGAGAGACGACGAAGAAACAGCTCGATATCCTCTTTGAAAAAATGGATCCCTCGGAGCGGAAGACCTTCGAGTCGAACCGCAAGTACTGGGAGCGCCGCCTCGCCGCGGCCGGCGACGAAATTGCCAAAGAGCCCGAGCGGATCGCCGGCACCTACCGGGTGCAGTCGGAGCGCTTCTCCGCCGTCGGGCTGGTGATCCTCTGGCCCCTCTCCGGCTGATCGGCCCGGAGCGTCGGCTTTGTCTGCGTGATCGTGTTTCCCCGGAGTTGTGATGCGCCCTACCGCGAATGTTTCCTTTGGACTCGCCTCGTTCCTCGGTTTCCTGCAGCCGGAGGGGCTCCTGTTTGCCCGCGGCGCCTTGGAGGAAGGGGGCGTCGTTCTCCTGCAAAATCCGAGCGTTCAGCAGCGGCTCCTCGACGAGATCCTGGAGTCCCACCCGTTGCCCGGCGACGGACGTGTCGAGGCGACGACGGCGCGCTTCTTTGCGCTTGCCGAGGGGCTGCTTGGCCTCCCTCAAAGCCTGTTTCGTGCACCAACCGAGGCGGAGACCCTCTACCTGGAGGGGGACACCGTCGCGCCGACGTTTGTCGTCCCCCTGCAAGACGAGCCGACGCCCGACGCGTTTGTCCCCGCCCGGCGAGGCGCCGGATCGGAGAACGCGACCCGCAGCCGCCGCAAGAGCGACCTTCTCTTCGCCGTGGAGGTCGTCCCCGGCAGCTGGGCCTTCGATGCCCCGCGGAAAGACCTGGAAGGGGCCAATGCCTCTTCTCAAACGCGCCTCTTCCGCTGGCTCCGTGAGAAGAACGTCCCCTTTGGGCTCCTCGTCAATGGGGAGAGCCTTCGCCTTTGTTACGCCCCCCGCGGCGAGACGGTCGCCCACGGCACCTTCCCCTTCGCGGCGATGGCCGCGCGGACGAACGGGCCACTCTTGGCCGGATTTGTAGAGCTTCTTGGCGCCAGTCGCCTCTTTCAGGAGGCGCCCCACCAGCGGACCGACGCCCTCCTCGCCCGAAGCCGCGCCTACCAGGCGACCGTCTCGACGAAGCTCGCCGGCCAAGTCCAAGACGCCCTCTGGAAGCTCCTCGCCGGGTTCGCCGAGGCGGAGCGGGACGGAACAAAGCTCCTCGATGCGCGCGGTGCTGTGTGCCGTCCCGACTACGTCGGATCCAGCAGCGCCGACGGCGAGAGCGACGTCTACGGCGGTCTCCTCACGGTGCTCCTGCGGCTCGTGTTCCTCTTGTACGCGGAAGATCGTGGATTGATGCCGCGGGCCGAATGGTTCCAGAGCGGCTACGCGCTGATCCCTTTGTACGAAAGACTCCGCGCCAAAGAGGACGAAAACCCGAACCTGCTCAGCGCCCGCTACGGCGCCTACGGCCAGCTCGTCGCCCTGTTTCGGCTCGTCCACCGGGGGGCCGTCCACGGGAAGGACGGCGTCCTCCCCGCCCGCGAAGGGGTCCTTTTTGATCCGGACGCCTACCCCTTCCTCGAAGGGCGCCCGCCCCACCACATTTTGCCGAAGGGGGACCGCTGGGAAGTCCCCGCAGTGACGGACAAAACCGTCCTGGATATCCTGGAGGCGCTGCTCGTCATCGACGGCGAGCGCGTGAGCTACCGAGCCCTCGACGTCGAGCAAATCGGCTCCGTCTACGAGGCGATGATGGGCTTTGCCCTCCACCGGGCGACGGGGCCGACGGTCGTCCTCAAGGGGGCGGTCAAAGGGGGCCTCTCTGCGGAGGTCGGCGTCGATCTTCAAGCGCTCTTGGCGAAAAAGGCCGACGACCGCGTCAAGCACCTCAAAGACGAGCTCAAAGCGAACATCCCGGCGGCGATCGCGACCGCCATCAAAGCCTCAAAGACGCTTGACGCCATCACCAGCGCCTTCCTTGAGGGGGGCGGCAAACGCGCAAGTTCAGGCATTCTCTCGGCGCGCGTGCCCGGGGTGCTTGCCGCCGGCGACTACTACCTCCACGCGACCGAGGAGCGCCGGGCGAGCGGGAGCCACTACACGCCGCGGGCGCTCACCGAGCCGATCGTCCAGAAGACGCTGGCGCCGGTCCTCCAGAGCCTCCGCGAGGCGCGCACCGACGGCCGCGAGCTGCACGCGCCGCTCCCCGAGCAGGCGCTCCTGCGGCTCACCGTCTGCGACCCGGCGATGGGCAGCGGCGCCTTCCTCGTCGCCGCCTGCCGCTACCTCGGCGATCTCCTCCTCGCCGGCTGGGAGGCGTACGGCACCGGCCCCGAATTGCCCCTCGACGGGCTAAGTGTCGAAGATCGTGTGAATATTGCGCGTCGCAAGATCGCCGAGAGCTGCCTCTACGGCGTCGATAAGAACCGGTTCGCCGTCGAGCTCGCGAAGCTCTCCCTCTGGCTGGTGACGCTCGCGAAGGACGAGCCGTTCACCTTCGTCGACCACGCGCTCCGCTGCGGCGACTCGCTCCTCGGCGTCGGCACGAGCGAGCTTTTGCGCTTTAGCTACGAGCCGAGCGCCGTCGTCGACGCGAAAAAGAAGAAGAGCATCGGCACGCCGCTCAGCTTCGTCAGCGCGCGCCTTCAATCGGCGCTCCGGGAGGCGATCAATGCCCGCCGGCAGATCGGCGCCCACAGCCGCGACTACAGCTACGAAACGAAGAAGCGCTGCCAAGAGGCGGCCGAAGAGGCGACCCGCGCGCTGCGGGTGGCCGGCGATTGCATCGTCGATGCCTATTTGACCTCCACGAAGGACGGCGAGCGCGCCGCGGCGCTGGTGCGGCACGGCGATGCGCTCCATGGCTGGATCGATGCGGGTGCCCCGAGCAACGACCCGCCGCAGACGCCCCACGCGACCAAGCATCGCCCGTTTCACTGGGAGCTCGAATTTCCCGAAGTCTTCGACAAAGAGGCCAAACGAACCGGCTTTGATGCCATCGTCGGAAACCCGCCTTTCAAGGGGGGAATCTCTGCCACCTATGGCATGGAATATCTGCAATGGCTTCTTTTCCGGCAGGCTCCGAGCCACGGCAATGCCGATCTCGTCGCCCACTTCTTCCGTCGCGCTTTCGGTCTGCTCGCGCCCGGCGGCTGCTTCGGTCTCATCAGCACGAACACGATCGCGCAGGGGGACACGCGTGAATCGGGACTCCTGCAAATTCTCAAAGCAGGCGGCGAGATCTACGACGTCAAACGCAAATACCGGTGGCCCGGGCTCGCAGCGGTGATTGTGAGCATTGTTCACGCAAGGCGAGGCTCTGTCGCAGATAGGCTTCTAGACGGGCAATCCGTGAAGCGGATTTCAGCATTTCTGACCGAAAGTGCGACAGATGATTCGCCATCGAAGCTTGGTCACGGTCACTACTATTCAGTCGGCGTAAAGATTTACGGGCAAGGCTTTGTGTTTGATGATGGTGACCCGGATGCCAACCCGATGTCAGTACTCGCGTCTGTTCGCAAAAATGCACCCAACGAAGAAAAGTTTATCTTTGAGTACATCGGCGGGGAAGAGATCAATTCAAGCCCAACTCAATCCAGTTCCCGATTCGTAATTAATTTGAGTTCGCTGAGCGAGAGCGAATTGGAGCACCTCCCGGCTCTGCGTGATATTGTCATTCGCCGCGTTAAGCCTTATCGCGACTTGCTTGGGACTAACCCGAACAACCTACCACTGCGCAAAAAGTGGTGGGCCTTTCAGGCTCACCGCCCAGAGTTGGCATCTCGGCTTGGCGACATGGCGAGAACGCTCGTTTGCTCAAAAGTATCAAGCCACCTTCTGATGGCTTGGCAACCAGCATCACGACTAATTTCCGAGAAGGTCGTGGTATTCACTTTCGAAGAAGACGCAGCTCTGGCGCTTCTTCAATCGCGAGTTCACGAGATCTGGGCGCGGGCGTTCTCGTCGACGATGAAGAACGACCTCCAGTACACCCCCTCCGATTGTTTTGAGACGTTCCCGTTTCCGGCGGACTGGAAAAATAATTCACCATTGAATGCCGCGGGGAAGGCCTACCACGAGCACCGGGCGGCCCTTTGTGTGCGGCTGAACGAAGGGCTGACCGCCGTCTACAACCGCTTCCACGATCCCCAAGAGACCGATCCCGGGATCGCGGCCCTCCGCGCGCTCCACGCCGCCCTCGATCGCGCCGTGCTGGACGCGTACGGCTGGACCGATCTCGCGCCGACCCCCGAGTTCGTCAAAGAGGACGACGGCTCCGAGGAAGAAGCCGAGACCGAATGGGCCCCAAGCAAGCGCGCCAAGCGGGAGAAATTCCGTTTGAAGTGGACGGAAAGCGACCGAGACGCCGTCTTCGCAAGACTCTTGGATCTCAACGCCACCCGAGCCGCCGAAGAGGCCAAAAGCGCCCCGATGGGCAAGCGCGGCGAGACGGGAACTTCGGACGATTGATGCTGCTATCGCCTATGAGTGGAGGATCGGATGATCGATATTGCTGACTACACCTACGATGAAAATTTGGACTATTTGGGCGGTGGCGGCTTCGCCGATGTCTATCGCGCCACGTACACGCCGACAGGAGAGCGCCGGGCGCTGAAAATCGCCCGCAAAGGCGAGGAGTCGCTTGCCCGAATTCGTCGTGAAATCAAGGTTCAAAGGAAGCTTCACCACGCCAATGTGATGGAGATCCTCGACTACGATCAGACCGATTTTCGATGGTTTGCGACGGTGGTCGCCGAGGGCTCTCTCTCGAAGATCGGCGACGTGCCGCTCCCCGAAGCCGAAGTCCTACGGCTCGCCGAAGAAATCCTTGGGGCACTCGGAGTCGCTCACCGCCGTGAGGACATCCACCGAGACATCTCCCCTGGGAACATCCTTCGGAGCGGAGGCCGGTGGCTACTCGCCGACTGGGGGTTCGTCGCGACTCCGGATTCCGTAGATCGCCTCACGCGCACCGGCACTGCGGGTGGAACCTACGAATGGGCCGCCCCTGAAGTCCTGGTGGATGCCCACCGCGCAACGGCACCATCGGATCTTTACGCGCTCGGCAAGGTCCTTTGTTGGCTTCTCACGCGTGAGGCACCGAGGCTAAAGCAAGATCCACAGCTCCCGATCCAACCTCATTGGGCCGAGTTTCTCGGGAAACTCGCGACGGAGGACCTGAAAGACCGTTACGGCTCGGCGGAGGAGGCGTTGCAAGCCCTCGCGAAGGTTGTTCCCCATGTGCCCTCGGCACCAGAGCGCTTTCGATTCCCTCACCAGCCGGCATCCAACGCCCCGTCGAGCATTGCCGCGCGCGTGAAAGCAATGCTTCCACGTCCTGAAGACCGCATCAAGTTGAAAGACCTGATCAGCGCAGAGACAAGCGCGCTGTTAGAGAGCGTGACGGCACCACGTTTCGACGTTTCAAGACCAGAAACCTCCGAGGACTCTTACAAGCGCATCCTCGACTATTACGCACATTCCGAACCGATGATGCACGTAATATTTAACGGGTTTTTCTACGGACATTCCGACCTCATCGACTTCACAAAATCAGTACTTAGGCTCGTGCCGAAGCAAGACATCGGCGGCTACACCCGACTGATTCGCCTCCGAGATACGCCGGCATTCTTATGCTTTTGTGCAGGAGCATTCGGCGCGGTCCTGAGTGAAGACTACCAGCGACTTATTAGCCTATTTTTCGCTCCGTATTGGTCACCTGACGATGGTTCCAAGGAACCTCTCCCGGCACGCCTCAATGCAGACAGTGTCTTCGATCGGGACCTCTTGCGCCAAACAACTTCTTTCAATAGCCGAAAACTTCCTGCCAGCGATCTTCTTGTCGATCTCCTCCGCCCGCTTGTGCGTGTTCAAATGACGGATAGCGAGTATGAAACGGCGTTTGACCGCTTTGAAGTAATGATGAGTTTATTCCTCATCGATGGAGGCCACGTCGGCTTTACGTCCGGGCGTTTCGCCTGGCGCGGCCCCTACGGTCCAGCGGCGTTGCTGCGCGGTCCCATCGCAGAAGTTCACGACGATTTCATGACGCAACGAGAGCTTTGGGGGCCGCTTCGAAGCGGCTTTTTCGACAGCAAGGTCGACCGCGCGGAAGCAGCGTTCGCGAAGCTCGTCGAGTACGCGACGCGCGTAGCAACGTCCCTATAGGCAGTGCGGCCTCCGTGCAGAGTGCACTTTCCACTAGGCAAGCGCGCGCCTTACCGGCGAGGTCGACGGGCCTCCGTAGCTGCGGCGCATCGAAGCAGCGACCTGCCGTAGTAAAGTAAAACGCGTTTTTCTTTCCTACGGCCCCTCGGAAGGAAAGAAGTCTTTCATTAGGTGGCGTCGAGAAGGTCCAGGTACCGGCGGTAGCGGAAGCGCCGGTTCTTCTTACGCCCCGTCGTTTCTTCAAGAATTCCCAGCGTTACGAGCCAATCGACCGCCTTGCCCGCGGTCGGCGAGGTGACTCCGAGCGCCGCGACGACCTGAGGGACCGTAAGCAGCGGCGCGCGGCCGAGGTGGTCGAGGAGGCGGAGGGCGACTCCGCCCGCGTTGGCCGTGTGAAGGGCACTTCGGTCGTCCCGGAAAAGCTGGGTCACTTTGGCGATAGTTTCGTCCGCCTTCGTCGCGACCGTCGCGACACCTTCGAGAAAGAAGGACAACCAAGACTCCCAATCCCCGGCGGTACGAACCCGCTGAAGATGGTGGTAGTATTCGCTTTGATGCTGGCGAAAATAGAGACTGAGATACAGAAGCGGCGTCCGTAGGAGCTCGGCCTCTTTCAGCATGAACACGATGAGAAGCCGCCCGACGCGACCGTTGCCATCGAGGAAGGGGTGGATGCTCTCAAACTGGACGTGGGCGACCGCCGCGCGAACGAGCGGGGATAGCGTGCTCGGCGGCAGGAGTTCATCATGCACGAATTTTTCGAGATTTGTCAGCAGCGGAGGCAGCTCGACAACCGGTGGGGGCACGTAGAACGCGAGCCCCGGCCGGGAGCCGCCGATCCAGTTCTGGGACGTTCGCACGGTCCCGGGCGCCTTGTCGGCGCCCCGCGTCCCCTCCACGATCTTTTCCTGAAGCTCCCCCAAGAGCCGCATACTCAATGGCAGTTTATCGAGGCGACTTACCCCATATTCGAGGGCGCGAACATAGTTGGAAACTTCGAGGACGTCAGACCCTTCAGGGACCTCTTCGCTTGCCTCGTAAGAGAGCAGGTCGGAAAGGGAAGATTGCGTCCCCTCAATCTGGCTAGAGAGGACGGCCTCCTTTCGAATGTGCATATGGAGGAACAGGTCTGGGTCGGGGAGGTAGCGACTGCACCCATCCAGGCGCCCGAGGGCGTGCAGCGCGCGCGCCTCCAGCGTCCGTAGCTCCCCCTCGACCAGGATCGGCGGGTTCGGAGGCAGCATTGCCGGCACAAACGCTTGAAATTCCGAGTTCGTTCCTCGCAGCTCGCGAACGAGAGTCCCCGCGCGCGAAGGAACGGTGCGCACGCTCTGGAAGAGGTCGGTCATCGCGGTAGTAAAGCAAATCGCGTTTTTCTTTCCTACGGTCGCTCGGAAGGAAAGAACTCTTTCCTACGGCGTCTGACCGGGGGCCGACTTTCTGACATTGCTTCGCCGTTCTTCTGCTTGCGCCACCGGCAAAACTCTCCGATTCTCGCGCCCTTATGGTGCTGAAGACCCCGGCTGCCGTCCGCGATGCCCTCGATGATGCCCTCTACCTCGACCTGGTCGGCCCCCGCGCCGATGACGAAAACCTCGCGACCGAACAGATCGAAGGGGCCCCCTCGCGCTTCTACCTGACCGGGTTCCTCGTCCCGAGCGCGGCGCCCGACACCGTTCGCTACGAGGAGGATTCCGCCGATGCCGTCGACAGCACCGAGCAGGATCCCGAGGAGGGGGACGGCGTCGTCCGCGAACCGCCTCGCAATTACCTGCCGTCGTCGATCGGCTTCGTCACGCTCCTCGCCGACGGGGTGCGCCATCTCTCCGTCACCGCCGTGTGGGGCGACTACGTGCCGGTCGCGACGACCGATGCCGGGGAGCCCGACGAAAACGGCCTCTGGCAGCGCACACCGCGGCGGATCACCGTCCCCCTCGACCTCGGCACGGGGAATGCGCGGCCGAAGGCGATTTGTTTGGAAGATCATGGAGATGCCGGAACGCCCGGCATGAAGTTGAGCTGGGTCGCACGCACCACCGTCGACCCGAGCACCGGCGCGAAGGTGCGCGCCGTTTCCGTCTTCCTCGTGAACGAGCGCCCCCTCGACAGCGACAAGCTCGCCGATCGCGCGTTCGCCTTTCAAGTCGCCCTCCAGGCGACCTGCGCGGAGGGCTTTTTCCCGCGCAATGACTCCCGCGGCCGCGGCGGCGACGATTGGGATGCCGCCGTCGCCGACCTCCAGTTCGCCGACGTCGTCTCCTTCGCGACCGGCCTCGGAACAAGTGTAGAATGCACACGTACGTCGGGCGCGGACGGGAAGGTCGCCTGCACGTCGATCTCGACGACGGCGATGCCCCGCTACGAAGTCCCGAAGACGGAACCGAATTCCGAAATCCCCGGTGTTTTTGAGATGGAAGCGCTCGGCGACATCGCCCGTGACGCCCATGGCGGCGCTCCCCTCGCCGCGGCGCTCCAGCCGCTCGTGGCGAGTTACCGGGCCCACCTCGAGGGCCTCGCGGCGCAGCCTTCCGGCGATGGGAACGCCCGCTCGGCGGTACGCAAACAGCTCCTCCATCGCGGGAAGCGCGCCGCCGACCGCCTCGAAGCCGGCATCGCGCTGCTAGCCGGAAACGCCGACGCGCGACGCGCCTTTTCCCTCGCCAATCGGGCGATGGCCGCCGCCGCCCGGGCGCGCTCGCCGGAGCGCTACGCCAAGGCAGCGCCGACGTGGCGCCCGTTTCAATTGGCATTTTTTCTCCTGAATCTCTGCGGACTTGCCGACGAGGCCCATCCCGATCGCAGCGAAGTCGACCTGCTGTTTTTCCCGACCGGCGGCGGCAAGACGGAGGCCTACCTCGGCCTCGCCGCGTTCACACTCGTTCATCGGCGCCTCACCCACGCCGGGTACGCGGCCGGGGGGGTCGCCGTCCTGATGCGCTACACGCTCCGCCTCCTGACGCTCGACCAGCTCGGGCGCGCCCTCGGCCTCGCCTGCGCCCTCGAGCGGCTCCGTGAGGCGGAAAATCTCGGCCCGGTCCCCTTTGAAGTCGGGCTTTGGGTCGGCGGCGCAGCAACACCAAACCGCCTCGGCAAGGCGAACGACGGAAACGACGAGTCGGCCCTCGCGCGCACCCAGGCAGCTCGCGCGAGCGGCGATCCGAACCAGAAGCCGAAGCCGATCCCCCTCCATCAATGCCCCTGGTGCGGCGCAGAGATCGGGCATCAATGTTTCTTTCTCGTCGGAAATCCCCGTGAACCGAGCGATTTGCGCGTGCGCTGTAGCTCGCTCACCTGCCCCTTTAGCAAGAATCTCGGGCTCCCGCTCGTCGCCGTCGACGACGTCGTCTACCGAACGCTCCCCGGCTTCGTGATCGCAACCGTCGATAAGTTCGCGAACTTACCCTGGATTGAGCAGGGCGGCAAGCTCTTCGGCCACGTCGACGCCTACCGCTCCGGCGTCGGTTACGTCCGAAACGACGAGTTTGGCCCGCTCCTCACCACCGACGTGCGCCTTGAGCAGGGGCTCCCACCGCCCGCATTGATTATTCAAGACGAGCTCCATCTGATTTCCGGCCCCCTCGGCTCGATGGTCGGCCTCTACGAGATCGCGATCGACGGTCTGGCGTCGCGCCCATCGGCGAGCGGCCGCAGCGTTCGCCCGAAGCTCATCGCCTCGACGGCGACCGTGCGTGCGGCTCAGGAGCAAATTCGCAAACTCTACAACCGACAAGAGACGGCGATTTTCCCGCCCCCCCTCCCCGATCGAACAAACAGCTTTTTCGCCATCGAACGCCCCGTCGGCGATCCGCCCGGCCGCCGGTACATCGGCCTCGCTGCCCCCGGACGCAGCATGAAGAAGGTGCTCCTTCGCGCCTACTTGGTGTTGCTCGCTGCCGGCGAGCGGGCCGCCCAAGATGGCGAAATTCTTTCCAATGGGCGCTCCGTCGCCGACCCGTACTTGACGCTCGTCGGCTACTTCAGCTCGCTCCGCGAACTTGGGGGCAGCCGTCGCCTCGTCGAAGATGAAGTCGCGACGCGCCTCTTGACCTACGCCTCGCGCGTCCACCGCGGCCGCGACCGCGCCGTCAGCAGCTTCGCCAATCGGGATTTGAACCCACCGGATTTGGTCGAATTGACCAGCCGTCTCTCGACGGGGGAAGTCGCCAAAGCCAAAGGATCTCTCGAACTGCCCCACCCCTTCGCCGGCGGTCGCGGCGGCGCCAAACGGGGGAAGGCCAAGAAGGGGCACGCGCCGGTCGACGTCGCCCTCGCGACGAACATGATTTCCGTCGGGCTCGACATCGAACGGCTTGGATTACTTGTCACTTTCGGCCAGCCGAAGACGGCGAGCGAGTACATTCAAGCGACGAGCCGCGTCGGCCGAGATGCCCAGCGACCGGGCCTGGTGCTCACGCTCCTCAACACGTTTCGACCGCGGGATCGCTCCCACTACGAAGGGTTCGCGACCTTCCACGAGAGCTTCTACCGAGCCGTCGAGGCGACGAGCGTGACCCCCTTCGCGCCCCGCGCCCTCGATCGTGGCCTCCTCGCCGTGTTCGTCGCCCTCGTGCGCCACAAGGCGACGGGACTCACGGCAACCGGCGCCGCCGGGAACATCCGCGCCTACAAGGGGGCTGCCGAGGCGGTCATTGAAGATCTTCTCGAGCGGGCGGCCGGCATCGAACCGAACCACGCCGCCGACGAAGCGCTCCGGACCGACCTCGAAAAGCGGCTCAAGAAACACCTCGACAACTGGCTCGCCGCCGCCGACAGCATCCACAACGATCACGGGAAAATGACCTACGACGGGAGCAACGGCGTCCCGCTTTTGGTCGATCCGCTTGCCGTCCGCGGAGAAACCCAGCCGGCCACGCTCCGCGACTTCACTGCAGGCCGCTCGCTACGCGACGTCGAGCCGAGCGTGAGCCTCCGCCTCGTCCCGAACGGAAAGAACGCCTGATGCGCCCCACGAAGAAAGCGCCGCCCCCCGACGGCCAGCTCCGCCGCAGCCAAATGCTCACGAACGCCGGCCCCGGCGCGCTCGTCGACTTGCCCCACGACAGCGTCGTCATTTCCGGCACCGATTCCTGGCCGAAACTCGACGGAACCGAGATTGACGATCCGCGACTGCTGGCAAAGATCCAAGACTTTCTGAAGCGCCCGAACATCGTCCTTCGCAAGCCGCCGACGCCGAAAGATCCAAAGGACGCTGGCGCCGTCACCGTCCCCATCCATCGCTTCCCCAATTGGTTTGTCGTCGACGCCACCGAAGAGGACGTCCACAGCGACGGTATCAAGCGGCGAATCGTCGGTGCCGGTGCCGTGACGCGAACCAAGGCGGGCTGGGTCCTTACCGACAAGAGCGATGGCGTCCGGAGCGCGAGTCCAATGCGCTTCGTCCGCGCCTGTGCACGCGGCCACCTCGACGACGTTCCTTGGGCGTCGCTCGCCCACAAAGACCGGGCCATCTGCCGAGATCCAAAGCTCTTTCTTGTGGAAAGTGGTACCGGCGGGGACCTCCGGGATCTGACCATCGTCTGCGAAAGCTGCAACACACGCGTCCGCATCTCGGCGCTCGCCATGCGCGACGCAAGCCACCCGATCCTCAGCCACTGCAACGGGCGCACCCCATGGCTCCCCGAGAACAACGAGCCGTGTGCGGGGAAGAACGGCGAAGGGCCTCTCCCCTTTCGCCTGCTTGTCCGCAACTCTTCAAACGCGTATTTCTCGGTCACTCAATCGGCACTCTCGCTCCCGGAGGCCGACCCCCTCTTTGAACAAGCCTTTGAGCTCGACAAATCCCATTGGTTGCATGCGCAAACCCGACAGGTATTCGACACACTGTTTGGGGTCCCCACGATGTTCGCCGCGACGCGGCACTACGGTGCCGAACGCGTCTGGGCGGCCATTGAGGCACGGCGAAATCCGGCGGCAGTCGTCGAAACGCCGCTTCGGCTCCCCGAGTTTGAAGCGCTCTACGAGGGCTACCGCCCCGTCGACGACGGATCCCACCAGAAATTCCGCGCGGAAGCGGTCCCCGTCCCCGCCCTCCTCGCCGATCACCTCGCAAAGGTCGTCGTCGTACCTCGGCTCCGCGAGGTCATCGCCCAAGTCGGCTTCACCCGCTTCGAGCCGCTGATTCAGCAAAAAGATGGGGAACTTGACCTCGAAATCGATACCGCGCCGCTCGGAAACGCGAACTTCGTCCCCGCCGTCGAGAACTTCGGCGAGGGCTTCTTCCTCGCGCTAAAGCCGGACGTCGTCGAGGCGTGGATGAAGCGGGCAGAAGTCCACGAAACCCATCTCGCGGAGGCGCATGCAAGCGGCGAGGCGCGCCGCGGCGGCCGCGAGCGACCGTTCCACGGGATCGACTACGTCCTCCTCCATTCGCTTTCGCACGCCCTCCTCCAGCAGGTCTCCGAGGCGGCCGGTTACGCCGCATCCTCACTGAAAGAGCGCATTTATGCGTTCCCCAAGGAGCGCTGCTACGGCCTGCTGATCTACACGGCGACCGGCGACAGCGAGGGGACGCTCGGCGGGTTGGTCGAAGTCGGCCGCCGCCTTGAGCTCCACCTCCGCGAGGCCCTCCGAAGGATGCCGCTCTGCTCCAACGACCCCGTCTGCGCCGACCACGACCCCGCCGACGCGCGCGTCGGTCGGTTCACCCACGGCGCCGCCTGCCACGGCTGCTTGCTTGTGAGCGAATCGGCCTGCGAGCGCGGCAACGCCTACCTCGATCGCGCCGTGCTCACAGAGACGATCGCCCACAGCGATTTCGCGTTCTTCCGGCGTTCGTTCTGGGAATCGTGAAACCGGACCTCCGCGTGAAGAGTGAACCGCTCGCCGCGGCAAAAAGCGCGATTCGTGCGCTCTCACGCGCCGAGCGGGAAGCACTTTCCGACGATCTTCAAACACGCAAACTCACTCCGCCGTTCGTCCAAGCGGTGCTCGGAAGTCGTTACTCGGCGGCCATCGGTCGGGCCCTCGATGCCCTCGTCGATGCGGGCCTTCCGGCGACGCAACTCCCAGTACTACTTTTCTTTACAGAAAATGATCGCCCGCCACTCCCGTCGCTCGTCGCAACGGCCCCCGCAGGCGTCGACCGTAGGATGCGTGCCACGAACGAGGTACTACGGGATTTGTTGGGGCGCGCCGAGTCGGAGATTTTGATCCTTGGTTATACCTTTGAAGATTTTCAAGAAAATCTCCCCGATTTGCGACGACCGCGACAAAGCGGGATGCCACGACTGCAGATTGTCACATCTGTAAAGCGCGGGCGCTCGCAGGACCCTGCCGACGTATTGGTCGAACGCACCGCAGCGCGTCTCCGCCACTCGCTTGAGCGACTGACCGCACAGAGTTCGGACGGCGATACCGCGCCGCTCGCTGCCGCCGAAGGGTACCTCTTCACCGCAAGCGCCGCCCCCTTCGAGGCCAACGTCTTCCACCCGAGTATGCACGCAAAGGTGGTCGTAGCCGACCGTCGCCGTCTGCTGATCGGCTCCGCGAACTTCACGGCGTCGGCCCGCTTCCGAAACGTCGAGATCGGCGTGCTCTTCGAAAATGCCGACCTCGCAAACGATGTCTACGCCCTGGTCGATGGACTCCGGACAGCCGGCGCCCTCCACCGTGTCTGACGAGGAGGCGGTGAGGAAACGGCGAGCCGCGAACTAACCGCGTGTCCGCCCGGAACCGCCGAAGGCGGTGAGGAAACGGCGCGCATGAAGTAACCGCGCATCGTGCTTGTTTCCCAACCGATTCCCGGCTTCTAATCCCGGCCCACGTGCTCCCTGGACGCCTATTCGCCCACTACGAGGTGATCGCCCGCCTCGGCGAAGGCGGCATGGGGACCGTGTATGCGGCGCGCGACCTCCGCCTCGAACGGAAAGTGGCACTGAAGGTGCTCGCCGCGCGCGAAGATGTCTCCTTTGAAGACAAAGAGACGTTTAAGCAACGGCTGCGGCGCGAAGCCCAACATGCGGCCCAACTCAACTCGCCGAACATCGTGGCCGTGTTTGATGTGGGCGAGGTCGATGATGAGGTCTACGTCGCCTTCGAATACGTGGAAGGTCGGACGCTTCGCGCTCTGCTCCGCGATCCCGATTTCGTCGCCGAGCAGCGCCTCGCGACGGTCATCGACGTCGCGAGGGCGCTCGCCTACGCCCACGATCAAAAGGTCATTCACCGGGACATCAAACCGGAAAACGTGATGGTTCGGCCCGACGGACTCGTGAAGGTCCTCGACTTCGGGATCGCCCGTCGCGCGCGCAGCGAAGACGACCACCCGCCGGAGCCGCACCACCGCGGGGAGCACCTCGGCGCCTTCGCGACGCCCTACACGCCCGGAACCTCCCCCACCGAGGACGGCCAGCGGGTAGCCGGGACGCCCAATTATATGGCCCCCGAGCAGATCCAGGGGCACCCGCCGAGCGGCGCTGGCGATCAGTTCTCCTGGGGGGTCCTCGCGTGGGAGCTGCTGGCGGGGGCGCGCCCCTTCCGCGATGCCCGCGATCTCATCGATGCGCTCCAAATTACAAAGGATCCGCCGGTCGGCCTCCGCCTGGAACCGCCATTCCTGAGCGACGATCCCGGCGACGATGAGGCGCGCGTCGCCGCGATGGAACCGGTCCTCGTCCGTGCCCTCTGCTGCGATCCCGGGCGTCGGTTCGCCTCGATGCACGAGGTCGTCGATGCGCTCGTGCCGACGTTGCGCCTGCGTCGGAGCGGCGAGCGTTCGGAAAGAGACCGTATTTCTTCGCATTCCCTCCCGGTCGAGCATGCGGCGACGACTCCGATGCAGAATGCACCGGTCCCGTACACGCCACGCGGAGACGCGGCGAAACCGGTCCAGATCGTCCCCCACGGCGAGGAACCGGCGGAACCGCTCGCGGCGACCCACCGTGCCGCGCCACCGGCGGTCTCCCTTTCGCCGCGCCAGGCGGTTTCCCAACCGCCAACGAGCCGACGCAGCGACGATCGCCTTCGCAAGGAAGAGGCCGAAACCACCCAAGGGGACGACCTGCCGTTCGCGCTTCCGACGCCGAAACGGAGCAAGCGTGCGCTCGCGATCGTCCTCTTGGCCCTCGCGCTTTTTGGATCACTTACAACGATTGTTCTTCTTGCACGACGTAAGCCTATTGTCATTGAGCGCCCCATCGCTCGACCGACGATCGCCGTCGAAGGGCCGGTCGCAGAAGCGGTTCGCGAAGGGAATGCCCGTTTTCGAGACGGCGCAACCGACCGTGCCCGCGAGAGCTTTCATAGGGCGATCGCGATCGATCCGGATGCTCCGGATGCCCACCTCGCGCTTGCAATGCTCGAACTCGACCGCGGCGATCACGCCGACGGCGATCGCGACGAAGCGGAGGCGATCACCCATTTTGAGAAGGCCTTCGAAGCGCGCGACGTCCTCCCGGCAGCGACAAAGAGCGCCGACGGAATTGCGTTGGTGGAGGCGCTGGAACCGCGCCTCCGGCCCCACCCGGATTTCGTCGAGTGGGAGGCGCGCCTGCTCCGTTTGAGCGTCAAATATTCGAACGATCCTCGGCTCTTTTACTGGCTCGGCGAGGCCCGCCGCGCCGACTTCGACGACGCCGGTGCCAAGACCGCCTTCGACCTCGCCCTCGCCCTCGACCCGCGTTTTTTGCCGGCGCTCGCGGGCCGCGCACGTGCGTCGCTCGCCCTCGGCGAAAGCACCCTCGCGAACGAAGACCTCACACGGTGCCTTCAAGCGTCGCCGATCGCGACCGATTGTGTCGCCGTCCGCTACGAAATGGCCCGCGATGCTGGCGAGTGCGCACGGGCCCGCGACGAGGCAAATCGCTGGGTCGGCGCGCGCCCGAACGACGCCGAAAGCAACCTCGCCCTCGCCGAAGCGCTCGTCGCGACCGGCGCCTCCCGCGACGCCCTTGGGCCGGTCCTCGCGCGCGCCTATCCTCCGGCAAATGCTGCCAATTCTGCCGGAGAGACGGCAGGAGCCGAACGGAGCGACCAAGACCTCGACATCTCCCTCGCCCTCCTCGAGGGGCGTGGCGACGACGCCTTCAAAGCGGCGGTCGCCCGGGCCGAAGCGATCCCGAACAATGCCGATATCTCCGTGCACGCCGCAGCGACCCTTCGCGCCGCCCGCATCGGACTCGACGCCGGGAAGACAACAGAAGCAGCGGATCTTGCTGAAGGATTTCTGCGAAAGGCCCCCGGTCTCGTCCGCCGGGACGCCGCCGCCGACCCAACCATCGTGTTTGATGCGATCCTGCTGCGTGTCGGGCGCATCGATCGAGCCGCCTTTGACGATCGTCGCGATCGGTGGCTCGT
This sequence comes from Sorangium cellulosum, assembly GCA_020720045.1. Taxonomy (GTDB): domain Bacteria; phylum Myxococcota_A; class Polyangia; order Polyangiales; family Polyangiaceae; genus JAAFHJ01. Next base: position 23,893 of record DYPH01000027.1, read on the forward strand.
CGCCCAGAGCCAGGCCGGGACGGCCGCCGCCCGGGGCCGCTCCGGCGATGGGACCAAGGGGGCGCCGCTTCAGGCGTCGACGGCAGGCGGCGCGGATGCCTCGTCGCGCGCGCTCCGGTGGATGCTCGCCTACGCGGAGCCGGCCGTCACGCCGACCGATGCACGAAATGCACTTGCGATTCTCCCTGAGTACCTGCCGCTGCCACCGGTGACGCGGCGCTCGGCGCGCTTCGATCTCGCCGTCGGGCGCGTCCACCTTCTCGCCGGAAAGGCGCGCGAGGCGATCCCCTACTTGGACCACGCCGCCACGAGCTGTGACACGCTGGCCGACCCGCTCCGCCACTTCGAAGCCCAGCTCGCCTACGGAAAAGCGCTGGAAGCAAGCGGAGATGCGGTCGACGCGAAGACCGCCTACGAAAAGCTCCTTTCGAGCGCCGCCCGCCCAAGCGCGACGACGACGAGCACGAGCGCCGTCTTCACGGAAGCGGCCAACCGCCTGCGCCGCGTCGCCGCATCGACGGGCAATCGCTAGAACGAAGCAACCGACCAGCAAACGAGCGAGGGAGCACCGATCGTGGCACAATCATTCACCCGAAACTACCGGGATCATTCCAACGACAACGGCTATCAATTCGAGTTTTTCTGCGACAAATGCGGAAATGGCCATCGCTCTTCCTACAAGACGAGCGGCATCGGCATGGCCGGATCGATCCTTCGCGCGGCCGGCTCGATCTTCGGCGGCGTGGTCAATGATGCGGGGTACGGCGTCGGCCACATGAAGGACGCCTTGCGTGGCTCCGCCTGGGACGACGCCTTCGCGGAAGCGATCCAGGAGATCCGCCCGCGATTCTGCCAATGTACGCGTTGCGGAATTTGGGTTTGCCCGGAGATTTGCTGGAATTCACAACGGACGATGTGCCGCAATTGTGCGCCCGACCTCGGCGCGGAAGCGGCCCATATTCAGGCGAACGTCGCCGTCGAGCAGCTCTGGACGCGGGCCCGCGAGCACGATCAGGCGCCCCAGGTCGACATGCGCGCGGCGGTCGCCCACCAAGGGGGCGGGCCGACTTCAACCTGTGCCTCGTGCCGAGCGGCGCTCCCGCCGGGGGCGCGGTTCTGTGCCGGTTGCGGAACGCCGGTCGCGGCGGCAGCAGCCAAAAAGTTTTGTATCGGTTGCGGCGGCGAGCTCATCGCCGGGGCACGGTTTTGCGCCGGCTGCGGCACGAAAGCGGTCGAGTAACCGCTTCAACGACGAAGGTCTCGGGGAGACGCGCTCGCTCGGTAGTGGAACGGGGCGCAATGCGCAATCTCCTCCTCGCCCCGTTCGCTCTCGCTCTCGTCGCCTGCGGCGGTGGAAAACCGGCCGCGACGGCCACCTCTTCGACATCTTCTTCCAAAGAAAAACCGCCGACGGCGGAGGAATTGAAGACGGCCTTTATGGCCGAATGCACGAAAGGGGGCGACGTCTCCACGAGCTCGTGCCTCTGTGGCTACGACGCGATCATTGCCGTCAAGGGGAGGCTTGACGCCGACCTCGATAGCAACGAGAAGGCGGCCGTCCACAAGAAGGTCACGGCCTGCATGGCTGGCGAACTCGAGGAGATCTATATGAAATCCTGCGCAAAGCCCGGCGAGGAGGCGATGGGCCCCTTCTGCAAGTGCACCTACCCGGGCGTCGCGACGCGCATGGCCGACGGCGGGGCGGTCGACGTGCCCCTCCGGAACTCCCTCTACGTTTCCTGCGGCACCCTCTATCCCGAGCTGCGGGCAAAGACCGACTTCGTTGAAACGTGCATGAAGGAGGGTTCCAAAGAGGAGACCTGTACCTGCGCGTTTAAGGCGCTCAAGGCAAAAACCAAACTCTCGAATGGCGCCCTTTCGACCTACGCCGACGAAGGCAAGAAGGACATTCAGGCCAGCATCGCCACCTGCGCGAAGAAGCCCGGCTCCAAATAGTCGCGGCGCCGCGGCCAAGATCGCGGTAGCGAGCGCGCCATGAAACGTCGGCATCCTCCACGGCGAAGGGCGCGGGACCAGGGCCCGAACCGCCTCATCGCCGTTGCCCGCCGCCTCGAGAAGCTCGCCCTCCTCGAAGCGCGCGGATCCCGCCTGCCCGCCCCCGCCGAGGTCGCCGAAGTGGTGAATTTCTGCGGCCCCGAAGTGGGGCGCCTCGTCCTCCTAGAGACCGTCGAGAAACTGACGCGCAGCGGCGAAAAGAGCACGCTCTTGAAGCTCGGTCAGACGGCGGTCGTCCGCGCGCTGCGCGAGCTTCGCGACGACGATTTTTAGAAACTTTACGACACGTTAAAGAAGCTTCGCCTGGCGCCGAAGCACCCAGTGGCCGCCGAGCGCTGCCGCCGCCAGGAGGGCCCAGATCCAGTTCGCGAGCAGCGGCCGCGAGCGACGCTCCACGGTGATGACCGTCGGCGCCGGCAACGGCAGGCTCCCGAGGGCGTCGCTCCGCACGAAGGTTCCGCCGGTCGCCGCGGCGAGGCGTTGGAGGCGCCCTTCGTCGGGGCGGACGTCGGCCCACTCGTCGCCGCCGGCCTCGCAGGCAAAGTCGAAGGTCGTCGAAAAGCCGCCGCGGAGCTTGGCCCGGGCCGTGAAGCCGCCGGGTGGAAGGGCCGGAAGGGTAAAAAGCAGGTCTTTTCCGCGCGTTACTGGCGCGGAAACCGCCATCGCTTTCTGCGCGGTCCCCCCCATCTTGCGCACCTCGAGGGTCACCGCGGTGGCGTCGGTCGCGCCGCGGACACGAAGCACCGGGCGCTTGGCGGTCGCGTCTGCGGGGGGCGCGTCCGACGGCGGGGCCGCCACGCAGGGGGACTCAAGGCCGACCTGCAGGAGCTCGTAACGACTGTCGCGCATGAGCCAGCCGAGGAGGCCATCCCAGAAGGCGGCGTGGGCGCGGCCGCCGGTGCGCTCGCCGAGCGAGGAGAACGCGAGCGTCCAGGAGCCGTCGACGGTGAGCGCGATCGACCGGCCATTTTCCGCATCGCCAAGGGCCAAGATCGGCATTTTTGCTCCGTCTTTGCCGGCATTCCGTGAAGGATGCACCCAAAGCGCGAGCGCCCCTGGCCGCACCGCGCCGACGATGTTCGTCCCCGGCATCGCCGGGAGCTCTTCGCCGGCAAGCCCACGCAACGGGGCGAGGAGTGCGGCGCCACGCCCCTCGGCCGTGTAGCTCGGGACGACGTCGCCGAGGTCGGCGGAGGTCGCCCCCGGCGCCCCATCGAGGAGCACCGGCAAGACCTCGGCCAGCGGCGTGTTTGCGTAGCCGCCGGCGACGAAGGAATTCGGACCGCCAACCATCACAATCCCACCACCGCCACGGACGTAGCGGGCGAGCTGGCCGAGGTGGCGCTCAAGCCCGTAGGGCTGCGCGTCGAAATCTTGAAGAACAACCGCGTCAAACGACGGGAGGTGCTCGGTGAAGAGCTCGTCGACGGGGAACGGGATTAGCGAAAGGTCGCTCGGCGTCGCGTGCGGGTTGTCGGTCGGCGTCCGTAGAATGAAGAACGAAACCACGTCGACGGCGCGGTCGCTCTTGAGCCAGTCGCGCAAGGTGCGGACGTCGTTCGTCGGACGACCGGCGACGTGGAGGACCCGTACGCGATCGCGGGTCACGGCGAACGGGAGGAAACGATGATTGTTCTCGGCGATCGTATCGCCGGAAGGGGCATCGATGGCGACCTCAATAACGCGGGTCCCTGCCCGATCGAGGGTGATCGGCACCTCGACTTCGCCGCGCCCCTCCTTGACGGTCGCCACCCCGCGGGCGAGCGCCACTTTGGGGCCGTCCTCGCGGAGTTCGGAGACGGTCACCGGGATTTCGTTGCAGCTCAAACGATCGGTGCAAACGACGCCAATTCGCAGGGCGAGCGGCGCGTGGGCGACCGCGTTCCCCGTCGACCGGACCGACGCGACGCTCGCATCGGCGACCGTCGGTCCGGTCGTAAGGACGGTATGGATCGGCATCCCCGCCGGCGCGAGACGCTTGAGCAAATGCTCGTCGGCTTCCGCGCTCGGGTCGTCGAGCCGGCCGTCGGAAAACAGCACAATTGCCTTCGGGCGTTCCGCGGAAGTTCCGCGATTTTCTAACGTAGATCCCCGCGGGTCGGTCAGCTCGGTCAATGCCTTGGAGAGGTCGCTGCGCGCCCCCCCCTCCCCGTCGGCGAGGCCGTCGGCAAAACCGACTTTCTCAAGACGCACGCCCCCTTTCGCGGCGCCGCGCGCTTCGAGGGCCGCAACCGCCTCATCCCGCCGGGCGGTGCGCGCTTTGCCCTCCTCAGAAAGCGCCATGCTCTGCGATTGATCGAGCAGGAGAGTCACCTTTGCGGGGACCGAATTCTCCTTTGCGTCGACCCGCTCGGGGCGGAGCACCGCTGCCGCGAGGAGCGCGATCCCGACGAAACCGGTCACCCCAACGGCGCTCCGAAGCGCTACGCTCGCACGCCCACGTACAAGCTCAAACCCAAGAAAAATAAGGGAGATTGCGGCGAGCGTAGCCGTCACGGGGACGAGCCACGCGGGCGTTCCGGCGGCGAGGGAGAGGTGAATGGCGGCGTCCACAGGCTACTCGGCGGCGCGTCGACGCATCAGGAAGGGGGCGTGCACTTGATCGTCCTTGTAGTTCGAACAAAGGACATACATGGCGATATTTACCGCGAAACGAATCGCCCGTTCCCGCTGGGTCTCACCGCCCGGCGTGACCGACTGCTCCCAGGTTCCCGTCGCCGAGCGCGCGAGCGCGCCGAGGAGGTCTTGCGGGACGAAGAGCACGGCGATCTTCCCGTTGCGAAAGATCGCTTCGGCAGGTTTTTTCCTCGCGACGCGCCCCTCGGGTTTGTCGAGGAGGTAATAACTCTTGTAGAGTACATGCTCCGCCGGAACGGCGATCGGCGCGCCGTCGGTGAGCACGCGGAGGATCTCCCGCTTCGCGCCGGCGAGGAAGGCGCTCTCCCCCGCTTCCGCCGATTCTTCCGCACCGCCGTCATCGACGAGCAGCGTGCCTCCGAGGCCGAACCAGCGTCGAAGTCCTGAGATTTCCTCCGCAGAAAGCGCGGCCGGCGCCTCTCGGGCACTCCAGAACGCAAAGGGGGCGGTGGCGAGATCGCTCGAGTCGGCCCGCACCGTCGACGGCTTGCTTCGGGCCGGTGCCGACGTCCGCTGGACGAGTTCGGCCCCCCAGCGGGCGGCCGCCGTCGCACGCAGCGGCGCCGTCGTCGCGCCCGTCACGAGGCCGCGCGGATCAAAGGCGCCGCCATCCCCAAAAGCGCGCGCACGAGTTGTCGCCAAAAAGCCGGCAATCGCTACCGAAAATCCGACGCCGAGCTGAAGAAACTGCCGGCGCCCGACCGCCGCGTCCGCCGCTCGTCGAGTCGCGCGCGCCATCAATCGAATTCCTCAATGTGCCAGACGCCATCGTCGCGGCGGAGCTTGACGACGTGCCCGCCGGGGACAACGACGGTCGCGCTGTCTCCGCTCTGCTTTACATCAAGAGTTTCCGGAGCTTCGAGCCCCTCGACCATCGAGCGGAGGTCGGCTTCGATGGCCGCCCGCGTCTCCGGGCGGAGAACCCGCAGGAGCGCCGGGTAGCTTCGTCGCGCGAGGGCGCGGCGGAGGTGATCGAGCGCCTCTTCCGGCGAAAGTGCTCCACCGGGGAGCGTCCCCGCGGTGCCGACCCAATAGTGGCCGTCACGGAGGATTAGCGACGCATATTCGCCGTCTTGAAAGCGGAGTTTCGCCGTCGCTTCGACGCGCGTCCCCGAGGCGCGGACCGCCTTCGCAGCATCCGCCAATTCGCCGCGGGAGCCGGCGATCTTCTCGCGGAGCGCCTCTTTCGTCGTGGCGCGCTTGCCCTCTTCAGAGAGCATCGCCCAGAGCGCGTCGGCGTCCCCCTTTTCGGCGGCGTCGGCGTAGGTCGCTGCCGCCTGCTTCGCATCGGGGACGGCCCCGCCGCAGGCGAAAAGTCCGCCGCTGGCGAGAAGGAGGAGCGGCAGGAGCAGGTTCAAACGGCGCATCGAGGGCGGGAACCTACCGCGGATCGCCGGCGAGAGAAAGGTCCGTCACGCCGAGCCGACGGCGGAAATTGCGGCGATTTCTCGCGCCGGCCTATTTCTTCGCAGCCCGCTTCGGCGCCCGCTCCGGCTCGCTACGCGGGCCATTCCCGAGGTTCTCGGCGAGGACGACATCGAGGCCGAACACCTCACGAAACAAATCGGATTTCTGCTGGACGGTCCACTCTTCCAATTCGCGTTCTTCGTCCCCCTGCAAGTGGAGGACGATCCGCTTCCGCAAGGTATCGACCTCGGCACGGACGTCATGGACGCGCCCAAGGTGCTCACGGTCGAGGCCATCGGCGATCCGCAAAAGCGCTGTAAGTGAGCGAACTTTCGCCCGAGCGTCCTTGTCGAGATCGCGAAAATTGGGGTGGTTCGGGTCGGGCGCCCCCTTGCGATGGTAACGCGCGACGTTCGCGACAATGGCGCGCTCCGCCGACGAGAGCCCCATAATGTCCGATTGAGAAATGATATAGTAGCTGTGTTTGTGATGCCCTTCGTAGCGAATAAAATCGCCAACATCGTGAAGGGTCGCTGCCGCCCGAAGGAGGATGCGGTCGCGGGGCGCAAGGAGGTGGAGCGGCTCGCAGTCGTCAAAGAGGCGCGCCGCAAGGTGGCTGACGTGCCGCCCATGTTTCTCGTCGTACTGGAAGCGCTTGCCCAGGCGCGCACACGCCTCGACGACGGCATGATCGTCGACTTTGGGGTCGGCTGCGCCGGTGACACGATCCAGAATATCGAGGAGAATCCCCTCTTTAAGGCCGACTCCCGGTGCCGCAATTCCGTCCGCACCGAAGAGGGAGGCGGTCCGCGCGAAGATGAACGACGCCGGGACGATCGTGTCGGCGCGATCGGGGCGGAGGCCGTACTTCTGGCGGCGCTCGTCGGCGGTGAGCCCGCAAAGTTCCTTGAGGAGTACACTCATTTTCGCGACGTCGATGCGCTTCATCGCGCCGGTGCGTCGCTCGGCGGTCGGGTTCGGGTCGGCGGGGCAGAGTTCGGCGAGCGTTTCGACGTTTCCGCCGGTGCCGATCACCTCGTCAAAGGTCGTCCCGGCGAGGGCGGTAAAGGGCTCGGCGAGGGCGCGATCGATCGTCTCCCGGAGCAGGCTCGCTTGGCGACTTTCCACGGTGGGCGTCTCGCGCAGGAAGGTCTCCAGCAAGCGGACGGACCCGAGGGGGAGCGAGCGGGCCCAGATGGCGCGACCTCCGGAAAAACAGGTTAATTCGGTGGAGCCGCCGCCGACGTCGACGAGGAGAGCCGTCCGCTCTTCGAGGCGCATACGGCGCACGACGGCGAGCTGAATCAAACGCGCTTCTTCGATCCCTTCGATGACCTCGAGATCAATGCCGGCTTCGCGGCGCGCGCGCTCCACAAGCGTCAATCCGTTTTCGGCTTCACGAACGGCGCTCGTCGCGCAGGCGCGATAAGCCTCTACACCGGCGATATCCATCGCTTTCTTGAAGTCGGTGAGCGCCGCGCAGGCCTGGCTGATCGTCTGCGCGGAGAGCTTCCCGCCGCTGAAGACGTCGCCCCCCAGGCGGACGGCAGCACGAAGCGACGTAATTTCGCGAAACGATTCCGGATCGCCCGAGGAGGTCTCGACGATGCGGAGGCGAAGCGCATTGGACCCGAGGTCGATGGCGGCGATACGCGACATGAATCGTGGAGGCGCTTAGCCCAGCAGCGCCTGGAAAGAAACGTCGTTCCCGTCTCCCGGATTTTCCTGCCGAAGCGTGCTAGCGGCACGTGCCATGGAACGGCGGCTTCTTGTGCTTGGGGCGACCGTCACCGCCGTCGGTTTTGTGGTCGCCGCCGCCGGGCCCAAAGACGTCGGTGGCGCGGTGCTCCTCGCCGGCTGGATTCTGTTCGGCGGCGCCCTCCATCGTTACGGTCGGCTCGGCGCCGACGAACTCGAAGGGCCTCCGCCAACTAGTTAATTTCGCTACGAAGAACGACGACGCCGACCTTCGCCCCGAAGGCGGGGATTCGAACGGCCGCCCACCCGAAAGCCCGACCGGTGATGTCGACGGCGGCGGCGGCGGGGCCTCCTTCGGTCGCCTCCACGAGGTGAAGGTCGCGGAGGGCGTCGTGGTCGGCATCGGGCGTGCCGCGGGCCGTGTAAACGCCCGCCTCGTCGAAAAGGGCGACGTACAAAATCGGCAACACGACCGAACTGGGCGCGGCCGACGGCGCCGCCGAGGTCGTGGGCGTTCGATGGGACGGGTCGAGATCGGTGAGGAGCGCCTCGCGAAGGTGGAAGGCATACGTCCGGAGCCCCCAACCGGTGACGTAGAAGCCGCCGAGCGTCCCATCGTCTTTCGGCACACGAGAGGCACTCACGAAAGTTCGCGCGTCGTCGGGGCCGTTTTTCTTTCCATCCGACGCCTGCACAAAGGACTGAATTTCTGACACAAAAGGCTTAGACGCAGCCTGTTTGAGACCGGGATAGATGCGAAACAAATCGACACCAGCCATCGCGTCCATTTCCAGGTTGTTGCGAATGATCAGGCCGGAATCATCGGCGAGGGCGGCGAAGGTGGTCGGCGCCGCGAGGAGCTCGGGGACGGCCCGCTCGACCTGAAGCAGATCCCGGCGGACCCCGATCGGATCCGACTTCGGGTCGGCCCCCTTTGCATAAAAGAGGACGGTCGCCTTCTTCCCACCTTCGGGGACGCCGCGCTCCAAGGCGGCGAATTCTTTGGCGGCCACACCAGCGAGGAGCGTAGCGTGCCCCTTTGCGTAGTCGGCAGCGACCTTCCCGCGATCCTTGCATCCTGCAAGAAGAGCAGCGGCGGCGACCAGACCAAGAAAGCGGAACGGCGAGGAGTTCTGCGCGGGGGCCATCGGCGCGGGAACCTAGCACGCCTTCCGCAACTGCCAGCGACGCGCTTCCGGCAGAACAATGACAATTTGCGTCATTGCGCCGTTGCCCGTCGGTTCCAATGCGGCGGCTGGGAGTCCCGGCGCAGGCTGGCGAAGTCGGTTCCGCGGAACCAATACCGGCCAGTTCAGGTTGCAACATGGCGAGGCAACGCAAATGTCACGGGGACTTTCCACGCAAAACTGGGCCGACCGATCTACGCGAGCGGTAGACGATAAACCCGTCGTGCCGGTGGACGGCCGACCAGTTTTTACGGTAGGTTTCCGCGCCGTGAACGGGAAAAAAGAAGCGGCGCGCGACCCGATGCCCAAGCGACTGGGGCGCTACGACGTCCGCGGGCGAATCGGCGAAGGCGGAATGGCGAGTGTATTTCTCGGGTATTACCGAGAAGCGACTGATGGCCGCGGCCGACTTGTTGCGATGAAGGTCATCAAAGAGATCTACTCTTTGAACCAAGAATTTGTGACGATGTTCACCGATGAGGCGAAGATTGTCAGCCGTTTGAATCACCCGAATATCGTGAAGGTTCACGAACTCGGTGTGGAGCGGAATCGCCTATTTATGGCGATGGAGTTCCTGAACGGACAATCGCTCTGGAATGTATGGGCCGCCTGCCGGGATAAGGGCGTACGCCTCCGCTACGATGTCGCAGCCTGGATCGGCGCGCGTGTCGCGGAGGGGCTGCACCACGCCCACGAACTGTGCGACGAGCACGGGCAGCCGCTCGACCTCGTTCACCGCGATGTCAACGGCAGCAACATTTTCATCAACTACGACGGCCAGGTGAAGGTCATCGACTTCGGCCTCGCCAAAGCGGCGAACAAAGTCTCGAAGACGCGCGCGGGGATGGTGAAGGGGAAACTGGCGTACATGTCGCCGGAACAAACCGTCGGCGACGACCTCGACCGTCGCACCGACGTCTTCGCGCTCGCGACGACTCTGTGGGAGCTGACCGTCGACCAACGCCTCTTCAAAGGCAAAGACGAAGTCGACACGCTTCAACGCGTGCACTCTGCACTCGTCCCGAACGCGATGGAGCTTGTCGAAGGCTACCCGGAAGACCTCTGGCTCGTGCTTGCGACCGCCCTCCAGCACGATCCGGAAGATCGCTACCCGAGCGCCGCGCAGATGGCGATCGACCTCGATCGGTTCGCCCGTTCCAGCGGCCGCCCGGTCAACGAAGAGGTCGTTGCGGGGATCATGCAGGCACTTTTCTCAAAGGAAAAGGCCGAACACGAGGCGTGGGTCGCCGATGCGACGCGCGCAGAACCGGCCGGCGCGATGCCGATGAAGCCGCAAACGGAAGTCGTCGTGCGCAACCTCGACGCCGAGCTGACGCGCCCCGCCGACCCGGCCCTCTCGCGACGGGGCGATTTCGCGCCAGCGTCGATTCGGCGACCGAGCCAGCAATTTATGGCTGTCGTGCGCCCCGGTGAGGACGAATGGGCACCGCGCTCGATGGCTGGCGCAGATGGGTTCGGGGCCGGTCCGCCGAGCGCCGAAGTGTGGATGCCGAAGTCGATGGCCGGGTTCGGCATCGACATCATCGGCCCCTCGGGAACTCCGCTTCCGACGGCCGCCGACGCAATGACGCCGATCGACCACGCGTCGGAGCCCTGGGTTCCGCCGGTCTCCAGCGCCGACGTCGCCCCGCTTCACGGGCGCGTGGGCTCCCCTTTCGGTGGGAATACTGCGCCGATGCATCTCGGCGAAATTGGGACCGAATTTGAGCTTCCGCTCGCGTCGGCCCCGGAAGGCCTCCCTGCGCCCATCACAGCACCGGGCGTTCCCTCGGCTAGCAAGCTCCCGCTGATCCTTGCCGCGGCGTTCGCGGTTCTCCTCGTTCTCGCCGGTGTCGGCTTCGCGCTCACGCGGCGCTGATTTCTGCCCGTTTGCCCATCGGTTTCCGGCGGGCGAGCACCACCTCCAAAAAACGGAGGCTTCCCTTTCCCCCGCGACGCTGGTAAGGGGCCTCCAACGTGCCGCGAGAATGGCGGAATCGGCAGACGCAGCGGATTCAAAATCCGCCGACCAAAAATCGTGAGGGTTCAAGTCCCTCTTCTCGCACCAGGTCCGGTAGGCCCCTCTAACTTCCAAGTTAGGGGGTTCCGTTTTTTGTGCCTGCCGACGAGAGGCCGTCGGCGACCGCTCGCCTGCGTGGCTCGACGCTTCAACGGACCGGTCGCCCACGAGCGGCGGGCCCGAACGTACCGTCGCACGAATGAACGACCGCATCCCAACCTGGCTCACGAAGCGTCCCCTTCTTTCGCTCGCCGCCGGGAGCGGCGTAGGTGTCCTGGCGATTGCCGTTCGGATTTGCGCAAGCGGGTCGCCTCGCCTCGGCTTCCTCGTTTGGAATCTATTTTTGGCGTGGATTCCAGCACTTGCGTCGCTTGCGCTGCCGAAGGTCTCTCGTTTTGTTCGTCGCCCCCTCGCGCGGCGCCCGCTAGAGGCGAGCATCTTCCTCGGCTGGCTCGCCTTCCTCCCCAACGCCCCCTATCTCGTTACCGACGGCGTCCACCTATGCGGCCATCACCATGGAATCGTGGGGATTTTGGACGGCTGTATCCTCGGCATCTGTGGATTTCTCGGCATCGCGCTTGGGGTGTTTGCGCTCCGAAGCGTCCTGACGACCGTCGGGTTCGCCCCCGACTCGGTCCGCGGACGATGGCTCGGCGCCGTCTTCATTCTCCTTTCTGGCTACGGCATCTACCTGGGGCGGACGCTCCGCCTCAACAGCTGGGACGCATTCACTCACCCCAGCGTGCTGGCGCTACGCCCCCACCTCGACCCGGCCTTCGTAGCCTGGAGCCTTCTTGCTACGCTCGCTTTTGCGCTCGCATTTCGCCACCTTCCCCGCGTCGCTCCCTGGGGTATCCGCCGCCTTTCAAACGTACTTTCGCTCTTGCGAAGGCCTCAAAGTTGAGGGGGACGCGCTACGTTCCAGCAATTTGTGAGGCCGATTCCCCGCATTTTCGCGATTCCGGATGGTCCATTTCCGAATCATTCTTCGTCGAAAGATGAATTGACCCTCCGAAGAACTCCGTTTATCGCAGGGGGATGGAAATCTCCGAACTCGCCGCCAAATTCCTCGGGTCTGATGAAGGCCGCGCCGCCGTTTCCGCCCTCGGGACGTCTCACGGGATCGACGCCACGACCGCCGCTTCGCTCCTCGGCCACGCCGCCGAGGCGGGCGGGAACCACGTCAACGGCCATCACGAAGCGTCCGGCCTGCTGGGCGACCACGCCGGTCGGAATTTTTTTGCGGCCTTTGCCGCCGGAATCGTCAATGGAGACGGCCTTTTGGGGGCCCTCGAAGATGGCGCGGTCGGCGCGCTCGTCGGTCGTGTCACGGAAGCGCTCGTCGACCGCGCCGGCGTCGATTCGTCGACCGCCTCCGCGATTGCAGCGACGGCGACGCCGTTTTTGAAGAACTATTTGAAGAGCCACATCGGCCGCTGATCGGCGGGGCGCCACCGGGCAACGCAGGCCGACAGAAGGGCGGGATTGGCGCCGAATTTCCCGGCAATCTCGCTCCTCCTCGCGCCGCTTCCGGGCTATCGTGCGCGCGTGCGCCGCCCTCTTTTTGCTCGTCTCGTCCCGGTGAAGCGCCAAATGCGAGCACTTCTCTCCGCATTTGCTGCTGCGTTCGTCGTCGTTGGCAGGGGCACGACCGCCTCCGCCCTCGATTGGCCCGACACCGCCCTTCGCGTCGACCGCGGGCTCGCCGCGCGCGACGTCGTTGAGCGCCGGCTCGCGGCCCGCGACCTCGGCAAACTTGGCGCCGCCACGGCGGGACCGCTCGTCAAAAAAGCGATGGAAGACAGCGATGTAGAAGTACGTCGCTCCGCCTTGCGTGCCGCAAAAAAGAACCACCTCGTGTCGGTGCAAGAGGCGGCCGTCGGCTGGCTCGGCGACCCGGACGCCCACGTTCGCGCCGATGTTTGCGAGTACTTCCGGTCGCTCCCCGACAAGCGCGCGGTGGCAGGACTCGGGCGTGCCCTCGGCGACGGCGATCTCGGCGTCCGCGCCGCGGCCGCATCGGCGCTTGGGGCCTCCCGCGATCCCGATGCCGTCCCGCCGCTCCTCGGCAAGCTCGACGACCCGAATCCGGCCGTTCGTCTGACGGTCGTCCGCGCCCTCGGGCGTCTTGGAGACCCGCGCGCGGTGCTTCCGCTTGCGGGAAAAGTGCAAGACGGCGTGATCGACGTGCGTCGTGAAGTAGCGAGAAGCCTTGGACTTCTCGGCGATCCACGTGCGAGTGCTGCGCTCCTCGTCTCCTTGCGCGACGCCGACGGTGGTGTGCGTGTCGCGGCGGTGACCTCGATCGGCCAGGTGCGCGCCCCCGATGCAGTGCCTGCCCTTGAACTCGCCCTCGACGATCGCGCCCCCGAGGTTCGCCGCGCAGCCGCCGACGCGCTCGGTGCCCAATCCTCGGAAGCGGCCGCACGCACCCTCGCAAAATTCCTCGGCCTCAAGGACGACGCGCTCACGACGACCGGGCCATCGCCGACGAGAGTCGCGCTTGTGGCCCTCGGCCCGGCAGCAATTCCCGTATTGATTCCGCTTCTTGAAGGGCGTGAAGGGGTCGCTGTCACCCGAGCGGCGCTCTGGGTGCTCGGCGAAATCGGAACCCCGGAGGCCCGAAAGGCGCTGGCAGAAGCGCTTCGGCGCGGACGGACGCCGACCGACGCAACGCTCGCCGCACTCGGCCACGCGGGCGACGAGAATCACGTGCCAGTTGTATTGGAATATCTTGCAGATAAGCGTTCTGGCGTCCGCGAAGCGGCCCTCGTCGCGGCGCTTCGCTTGGTCGCTCCCGATCGCCCGGATGGGCGCGTCCACGAGCCGGTCGCCGCCCGCCTCGGCGACGCGACAATCACCCGAGGCGAGCGCGTTCGGCTCCTTCGGCTTCTCGGACGGGCTGGTGCTGCCCGAAGCGCCGCGCTCCTCGTCCCCGTCGCCGCTGGAAAAGATGCCGAGCTCGCGCTGACAGCGGCAGATGCGCTCGCCGACCTACGTGGCCCCTTCGATGATGCGAGTGAAACCGCGCTTTTACGCATGCTCAACGAAGGTGAGCCTCGAAAGCGCCTCGCGGTCGCCCGCGCCCTCGGCCGGAGCGGAACGAAACGTGCACTTTCCACGCTTCTCGACGACATGGATCGTGGGGGGGACCGGGATCGCGGTGCCGTATGGACGGCGGTCGGCGGACTCCTCGCAAATTTCGGCGACGAAAGCGCCTACGGGCGTGTTGCGAAGGCGCTCACCCTCGCCACGGGGCCCGAGCGCGACGCCATCCTTGAGGCGCTCGCCCACGGAAACGGAGGCCTTCGTGCCGCGAGCGCGGTCGCTGCGCCCGGGGCCGCCGACGACGATCGGAAGGCATTTGCCGCCGTCGCGAACGGACCTTCGGTAGGCACCGGCGACACCGATCCGCTCCTCGCGACGCTCCGAACGCTCGCCAAAGACCCCATCGCGACGGTGCGAGCAAGCGCGGTGGCCGCACTCGGCGCCCGCGGAAACGACAGCGACGCGCCGATGCTCCTCGCAGCGCTCGCCGACAGCGATGGCGCCGTTGCCGCAAACGCCGCCCTTTCCCTCGGATCGCTCGCAGGTAGCCGGGCCGGAAAGCGTGGCGACTGGGAGCCGAAGCTCTGCGGCGCCCTCGATGATCCGCGCCCCTACGTCCGCGGAAACGCTGCACTTGCGCTGGCAACGCTCGGGGCGACGTGCGGCGCAGCGCCCCGTTTTGCCGCCATCCTCGAAGACGATCCTTCGCCGGTCGTCCGCGCGCGTGCGGCCCTTTGGGCACGCCATTTCTTGAATGATCCCAAAGTGGGAGCCGACGCGCGAGCCGCCCTCCGCCGGTGCGCCGGCGATGAACTCCTCCCTGCCGTTGCGCGCTCCTGCGTCGAACTCCCGGTCCCGGTCTCGACGCCGGCGAGCAACTGGACGACCGTTTTTGTCGTGAGCGACGACGACACGCCGCGCCCGCGAACACTGTTCGTCCTGGAACGCGCCGACGGGACGCTCCTCCTCGGCACCTCCGACCGACGCGGCGCCGTCCCGCTGCCGTCCGCGCCCGCCGGGCGAATCGCCCTCCTTCCCGTCGTCGGCGAAGAGCGGAAGTAGTGGTAGGGCCACGTTCACCGGGCAAAGGGAAGTTTTTCAAAAGAAAACGGGTCTTTCGCCGCGCGGAGCCGGAACCGATCGAAGCGATCCTCGATCGCGCCGGAGAACAACGGCATGCGGGGCGTTTGCTCCCGATCGGCTTTGGCGCCTGGCGCCGCGCCGTCGGGCCGAAGATCGCCGATCGTGCGCTCCCGGTCGCCCTGGAAAAGGGGGTCTTGACGATCTTGGTCGCGAACAGCGCCTGGGCCCAAGAACTCTCGCTTTTGCAGCGAGATCTCTCGGCGAAGCTCGAAAAAGAGAACGTCGTCGTCCGCGAATTTCGCTTTCGGGTCGGCCCCGTCGAGACGTTTCTACTGCCGCCGGAGCGCCGCATTGCGCGCGTCGTCCCGCCGCCGGCACCGCTACCGAGCGATCTTGAAGAGAATTTGTCCCAGGTGGCCGACGAAACGCTTCGAGCACTCATCGCTGAGAGCGCTTCGGCGAACCTCGCGTGGCAGGAATACGTGGCGCGCCCGGCGGCTGAAAAGAAGAAGTAGACGAACGCTCAGACGAACGCGACGAGCCGTTCGAGCCCTTCAAGCCGCTGGACCAAAAAGCGATCAGCAGGCCCCAAAGAGCCAATTATTTCGCGAAGTTGTGCTACGTAGGCGCGAAACCGATTTCGGTCAAAATTGGTCGCCTTTCGCATCGCGGCGTGGAGCTCGTCGATAACCAGCGCCGGCGGCGGGCGGCCGTGGGCGGCGTACAGTTCGACGACGTAATCGGCCCAGCCCCCCTTCCCGGTCGCCGTCGCGAGCTTTGCGGAGTAGCGAGCCGCCTGCTCCAACAGGGCCGGCGGGAGGCGCTTTCCGGCCCGCGTCGCCTCGATTACATCGGCGAGCGACGAAGCGAGCACGCGCTCGGCATCGCCGGGACGGCCCATCGCGAAGGCTTTTTCGGCGACGCCACCAAGGAGCTTAAACTGATCGGAGCGACGGGCGACGCTCCCCTCGACGTCGAGGTCCGATGCGTCACGGATCGCCGTGAAGGCTTGCGAGGTTCGCGCGATCTGCGTCATTCCCGTCGCATCAAGGCCATCCTCCGACGGCGCTGCGACCGCTATTTTTGGAAGGGTTCCAGGCGCATAGGGGTCGACGGCTGGCTCGTTGCCGTCGACGAGAGAGATCGGCTCGTTGCCGATGATCACGACGTCGCCGACCTGAAGTTCGACGCGCCCTTCGACGCGCTGCCCGTTGACCACGACGCCGTTTCGGGAGGCGAGGTCCTCCACCCAGACGCGACCGCCGGCGACAATAAACTGGGCGTGGCGCCGGGAAACCAGCGGATCATCGAAGGAAAGCTGGCAGGTCGCGCTCCGCCCTACAAAGAAGGCGCCGTCGACCAGAGGAAGGTCGCGGTTGAGGTAGCGGAGTCGAAACGCCATGGGAACGCCGAAGCTAGCGAAATCTCGCGGGAACGGACAACTGTTCGTCCCGGCAGGTACATCGGTCCTCGCCGTTTCCTCAGCGCCAGCTGCGTCTACGTTCGGCGGGCGAGCGTAGCGCGCGCGTCGACGTTCGCGACGTCCTGAAACTGGGTGCTCGCATCCCACTCCCCGAGCGCCGCCGCGACGTCGGCGAAGCGCGCGCAGGCCACCAGCCGTGTCGCGAGCGCGCCATCGACGCTCGCCGGTGCCTTTCGGAGGAGGCCGAGTGCCCACACGCCCCAGCCGCTCGTTTCGAGGGCGTCGACCACTTGCAGTGCCCCCTGACAAAGACGAACAATATCTGCATCATCGAGGCGGTCACCGACGACAACAGCCTCCTCGACCTCCGTGCTCGCGCGACGCAAAATGCGCTCCGCGTCTTCAAAACGCTGAGCCTGGACCGAGCGCTCGAGCATTTCCACAAGCAGGCGGACGTGCCAACCGCCCGCGCGAGCCTGGTCGGCCTTCCCAGCAAGCGTGTCGTCGGCAGCAAATTCGACGGCACCGCAGTTGGGGCAGGCCCCCGCTTCGGCGGCGTAGGGGAGGCGGCACGCCGCGCAATGACGAAGGAATCCGGTGGTTCGGGTGACCATCCCTTCGTTGGCGGCGACAATGCAGAAGACGAGTTCTTGGGTCCCGATGCGAATGCGGTCACCGTCGGCGAGCGGGTGGGTCCCAGTGATGCGGCGCCCGTTAAGCTTCATGCCGTTGCGGCTGCCGAGGTCTTCCACGACCACGCCACCGCTCCCCACCAGGATCTTCGCGTGCATCCGCGAAACGAGCGGATCTTCAATCGTAATGTGACACTCGGAAGAGCGACCGAGCACGGTCTCGCCGGGGCGGAGGTCGAACTCTTGGAGGAGAAAGCGCAGACGGTAGCGGCCCAAGGTTCTTCTTCCGGCAAAGGGACGGGGTTGCGACCGGTGGCAATCGCAGGCGGACGGCGATTGTCTCGCGGACGGTTCCAGGAAGGAAAGAGGAAAATGTTCGCGGGGATCGCGCCGCGTGACGAAACAGCCGGCGACGTGAGCGATGGCCTCCGCAGGGTGTTCCTTGATCTTGTGGCGGCTCGCCCCATCGAGTAGCGTCGCCGTGTGCAACCGGAAAACGTCCGTTCCCAGGTCGAAAATGCGTGTGCGGAGCGGATTGCGCCGCTTGTGGAGGGGGATGGCGGCGAGCTTTGGGTCGTCACCGCCGACAGCGACACGATCCATCTCCACCTTGCTGGACTGTGCGCCGGCTGTCCGGGCGCGTCGCTCACCGACCGTTTTCTGGTCCGCCCCGCCCTGCAGCCGCTCGCGCCCAAGGCGGTTGTTCGGCTGACGACCGGCTACATCATTCCGCCGGGCGCCGTCCGCATCGGCCCGCGGTAGACCGAACATCACCGACGGCACGAAAAAGCCCCGTCTCTCCGACGGGGCTTTCCTCATTTCTTCCCTTTTTTCTTCCCGGCGTCTTTCTTCGGCGGGGCGTCGGCGCTCGGCGGCATCGGTGCGTCCGGTTCCTTCCCGCGACTGATCGACTTTACGAGCGGGTCGATCTCGTTGTTATCTTTGCGTTTAACTCGCCGAAGCGTCCCCAGCTTTGAGAGCATGCCCTTGTCTTCGAGGACCAGCCCGAGGAAGCCGCCGCGGTCGTGGAGGCGGAGGTGGTTCAGCTTGTCCTGCCACTCGGCGGTCGGTTGCGGGTGGTCGGCGTCGACGACCGAGTACTTGGGCGGCGCCCCAAGCTTGATCCCGAGCTTCACGGCGGCGTCGTTATAGCTCGTCGCAAGGATGCTCGGCGTCGGCCCGCCGGCATTCTTGGCAAACCCGGCGATTTGCTCTTCGCTAAACAGCGAAACTTCATCGTAAATCTTCCAAAGCTTGTCGCCGAGAAAGAAGAAGAACCGCCGACGTCCATCCCGCTGGAGGTAGAGGAGCCCCTCGGAATTTCCGTAGGTATATTCAGCATATAGAGGAGTTGTGTCGAAACCGGTCGGTGTGTCGTCGAAGGGGATCCAGCTCCGCGCAAACGCCGACTTCACCGAATCACGATCGAGCTCAACGGCGCGCATCCGGTCGCCGATCGGAAGCTTGGCGAGGACCGGGTCGTATTCCTTGTCGACAACGCCTCCTACCTTCGAAAACGCGGCGAGGACGTCGGCGCGCGGCATTCCCCAGGCGAGGCCATCCGAAAGCAAGAACGAGGCGTTAGAAACACGCGGGACCTCCTGCGGCGTGTTGACGGGTGCCTCGTCGAGGTCGATCACCGGCGGGCCGGCGGTCGCGGACGCGGCGAACAGAAACGGCGCTGCGAGGACTACATACGGAAGTGTGCGGCGGAGCATGGGCAGTTCCTGGCGAGGGGACGTCACGACGAAAGGAATTCTAGATTACCGAAGGGCCGCGGGAAAGCGCACGAAAGCGATGACCACTTTCTCGATGCCCAAGTCGCGAAAGACGAGCGCGCACGGAATGCGGCGCATTCAAATCGTCCGACTGCGACGCGCGCGGTTTTTTTTTGCTAAAGGCGACAGCTCCATGACCCCTTCGCAGCCCCTCCCGTGCTCGCCGTCTCCCCACCGTGTGGGGCTCCTCCGGGCGCTCCTCGCGGCGGGCGGCCTCATCCTCGCCGGCTGCAGCAGCACCTCCTACAGCGCGCGAAACCGGCCGACGACGGCGTACACCGAAAGAACCGCGGCACTTTTCGACGACACCATCGATCCGGCGGCCGCGGGGCTTGACATAAATTCCTCGTCAACCCCTCAATCTGACAAACTTTTTCGCGAGCGAACTCAGCTCGCCGACGGCGTGTTCCGCGTGAAGGCGGAGACGATTTCGCAAGCGGGCGAAGGGGCGTCCGAAAGCTACCGGATCACGCTCAAGCCTCGCGACACGCTCGGTGGCAAGTGGAAGCCGACCGAGGACATTTCGATCGTCGTCCGGCGAACCAATCCATCGTTCGGAATCGTGAAGCACCTCGACGCGCGACTCGTCGGAAAGACGTTCATCGCGTTTGTCCAAGCATTCTCAAGTGATGATGGCGGCTATGTGTATCATGCACATTTAGCCGCAGACACCAAAGAGGTCGCAGCCGCCGTCGCCGACGCGTTTGCCCTCGGCGACCTCGGAAAGTGAACGGAAATGGCTGTCGACATCAAGAGCCCGCGAGAAATTGAGCAAATGCGCGTCGCCTGCCAAATGGCGGCGGAGACCCTCCTCCTCGTCGGCGAGCAAATTCGCGCGGGGATGACCACCGACGACCTAAACACGCTCGTCCACGAAGACACGGTCCGCCGGGGCGCCTACCCGGCCCCGCTGAATTATCGCGGGTTTCCGAAGAGCGTCTGCACGTCGGTCAACGACGTCGTCTGCCACGGCATCCCCGGGCCCCAGGTTCTCAAGGACGGCGACATCATCAACGTCGACGTGACGACCTTCTACAAGGGGTTCTATGGCGACACCTCGGCCACGTTTTACATCGGACGCCCCTCGGCCGACGCGCTCAAGGTGACCGAGGCGGCCCGAAACGCGATGATGAAGGGGATCGAAGTCGTCCGCGACGGCGCCTACCTCGGCGACATCGGCCACGCCATCCAGAGCTACGCAGAAGGCCTCGGCCTCGGTGTGGTCCGAGACTTCGTCGGTCACGGGATTGGCCGGAAATTCCATGAAGATCCGCAGGTAAAGCACTACGGGCGCCCCAAGACCGGCGAACGATTGCGCGCGGGCATGACGATCACCATCGAACCGATGATCAACATCGGCGGCTACGAGTGCGACGTCGATCGTGCCGACAAGTGGACCGCCCGCACCGCAGACGGCTCACTGTCCGCGCAGTTCGAGCACACGATCCTTGTGACGAAGACCGGCTACGACATTCTTACCGCCCGGGCCGGCGTACTAAAGAACTCGGAGAACGTCGCGAATCTCTTCGCCATTTAACGATTGAGGCCCCGGTCAGAGCGCGGACGATCCCTTCGTCCGCTTTTTCTTTTTGGGCGATTCCTCTTTCGAAATGACCACCGCGGCCGGGGCTTCGCTCGTGTGGTCCCGACGGCTTCGCCCCTCTTCGAGGAATTCGGCGGCCGCCTGTTTCGCAGCGTCGCCGACGCGGACGCCACCGATCATCCGCGCCACCTCTTCAATGCGCTCCGCCTCGTCGAGGGGCCGAACGGTGCTGTAGGTCCGCCCGTCGGGCGCTTCCCGTTTGCCGACGACAAAGTGGTGGTCGGCGAGCGCCGCAATCTGCGGAAGATGTGTAATACAGAGCACTTGGCGATGCCGGGCAACTTCCGCAATCGACCGGCCGATCACCTCCGCGATGGCGCCGCTCACGCCGGCATCGACCTCATCGAAGACGTAGAGGCCCGCCGGGCCGTTCTCCGCGAGCACCCGCTTGAGGGCAAGCAGCGCGCGCGAAAGTTCACCGCCGCTCGCAATTTTACGAAGGGGCCGTGGCTCCTCCCCTTTGTTGGGCGCGATCAGGAATTCGACGCGATCAAGGCCGCGCAGTCCCAGGCGGGCCCCGTCGACCGCGAGAGCGGTCGCCTTCGCGCCAACCGCGAGAGCGGTCGCCTTCGCGCCAACCGCGAGAGCGGTCGCCTTCGCGCCAA
>DYPH01000027.1:45129-52011 GCA_020720045.1 Sorangium cellulosum
CCCCCGAGGGCCCGTCGTTTTGCGAGACATCGACGACGACCCGAGCACGCCCCATTCCGAGCTGGCCAAGTTCGCGCCCAATGGCATCTGCAAGGCGCGCCGCCGCCTCACGACGGGCCGCGGAGAGCTTCCGTGCGGCCGTCGCCGCTTCGGCAAGGAGCGCGTCCCGTTCCCCGCAAAGGGCGTCGAAGCGCTCTTGGCCACCGGCGAGCTGGGCGCGCTCTTTGCGGAGGTCGTCACGATGGCGGAGAAGATCTTCCGTCGCCGGGCCGTACTTCCGTAAGAGCTTCTGCAAGCGGAAGAGCCGTTCTTCCACAGCATCGAGGCGCGCCGGGTTGGTCTCCACACCGTCAGCGTAACGGGCGAGTTCGCGGGCGGCGTCGGCGAGCTCGGCGCGCGCGTTTTCCACGTTTCGGGCGAGCGGGGCGAGCGCTCCATCGAGCCCGGCCGCCGCCTCAAGCTCGCTGACGATCCGCGCCAACGCATCGCAAAGCGCCTCGTCGCCCTCGTAAATCCGGTCGGCCGCCTTTCGCGTCGCTTCCCCGAGACGGCCCGCATGCCGCAGCCGGCCGCGCTCCTGCTCAAGCTCCCCCTCCTCGCCGGGGCGCACGTCGAGATCTTCGATCTCACGCAGCTGAAATTCCAGGAAATCTTCCCGCTCGAGGCGCGTACGCTCGCGGTCGCGGAGCTCCTCGATTTCACGCCCGAGGCCGAGGAGCGCCTCCACCTGGCGCGCTACCGCAACCGCTTGATCTTCCAGCTCACCGAAAGCATCGAGGTACTGCCCATGCGTGGCCGGGTCGGTCAATGCGACGCTCTCATGCTGGGAGGCGATGTCGCAAAGTTCGGGAGCAAGTTCGGTAAGTTGGGCGGCGGTCGCGATCCGACCGTTCAAGAACGCCCGGGAGCGTCCGGCTCCGTCCGCCTGAACGACGCGGCGAATCACGAGTTCGCTCACCCCCGGGAGGTCCCACGCTTCGAGCTTCGCGGCGAGTCGCGACCCAGGGAGCACCTCAAAAAGCGCTTCAATTTCGGCTTCTTTCGCGCCAGCGCGCACGAGTTCCGGATTCGCGCGGGCCCCGAGGACGAGGGCAAGAGCGTCGACAATCATCGACTTCCCCGCCCCCGTCTCGCCGGTGAGCACATGAAAACCGGCCCCGAACTCGACGACGAGCTGATCGATCAGGACGACATTTCGGATCGAGAGCTGAACAAGCATTCAGAGCGCCCTAGCGGATTCCAGGGTCTTCCGGCAACGGTCCCGATTTCGAAACGCTGTCAGATCCCGCGCGCAAGCGGCGCCACCGCGTTTTTGCGACGGCGGCAACCATGCACTTGGTCAGTTTTCAAGCCAACGGCGATCGACTTTCGTAAGGAATCGTTCGGATTCGACATGCGTTCCGAAGAATTACGCGGGGAAGCTTGACGCCCTTTTTTCGTTTTCGGTACGAATGGTTTCCCCGTCCCGGCGTCCGCGTCGGTGCGCTTTGCAGGCGCCGCGCGCTTGGTGGTCCGATGGGGCCGCGAATCTTATCGCTTGTGTCACAGCAACCCTTCGATTCTTCATCGAATTCTTGCTTGTGACCTCCAGGAATCCTCGAAACGGGCCTCCGCCCCTCTTGCTCTCGCCGAGATCGCATGGCCGCGAAACCCACCGCGAAGAAAAAGTCCGCCCCCGAACCGGTTCTCCCGACCGGCGCCCGCCCTTCCTCCCTCGAAGAGCGCGCTGCGCACGTGCGGCAGCGCTTGTCGAAAGCGCCCGTCGACGTTCAGGAGCAGTACGCGCGCCTCCTCGATATGTCGTGGATCTACCACGACAGTGTTCTTGAGGGTGTGGTCTACACGCAACTCGAATTGAAGGCGGCATTCGATCCTGCAGATCCGGACGTCACCAGCCAAGCAACTGAGAGCAATATCCAGCCAATTTGCGACGAAATTCGGCGCCATCGTGCTGCGCTCGAGTTTGCTCGTCAATGGGCGAAGCGCGACGATATTGTAACCGTTGAACTCATCCGGGAGATCTACCATCTCTTCCGCCCGGACGACGGCGACTCGAAGACGGTCAAATACCGCAAAGACATCCCGCAGCACCGCCTCTACTTCCATGAGTATGCGGCTCCGGAGAAGATCCCGGCAAAGGTGAAGGCGGTCATTGACTGGCTCAACGACCCCGAGACCCGCCGGACGCGGAGCCCCCTCCGGGTCGCTTCCCGCGGGCACTACGACCTCCTGCGCGTGTTCCCCTTCCAGCACGACAGTGGCAAAGTCTCGCGATTGCTGCTCAATATGCTGCTCCTCCGGGCAGGATATCCGCCGGCGATCGTCGACTCCCGGGAGCGTCAGCGCTACTACGATGCCCTCAAGGGCTCGAGCGCATCGATGTCGCAGATCATTCAGGACTCGATCTCGAACGGCCTCGCGTCGGTCGAGCGCTTTCTCGATACCTACGAGCGTAAGCCCACCTTCGTCGCCACGTGAATTCTGCCCTCGACGCCTCCGTGACCCTTGAGGATGTCCTCGCGGTCGTCCAGACGCGACGCGTTCCACTCGCGCCCGAATTAGCTGGCTATTTGGCGCTTGAGATCGCGGAAGCGTCGGCTTCGTGGGGCTCGGCGGTTGAGCCACGCCTTGTCTACGTTTCCGAGGAAGGGAGCGTCGCCCTCGTTCGCCAGCGCGGCGGGGCGACGAGGACCGACGACGAACGGCGCGGCCCCCCGTCCGTGCGTGTAATCCTTGGAGAAATGCTTGCGGCCGGGGGCGGGTCGACCCCTGCTCTCAATGCGGTCGCGCGGAAGAGCGACCCCGACGGCGACGGTCTCGCACTCGCCCAAGAGCTCGAAGCTGCGCTCATTCCCGTCAACCGTTCTGCCGGGCGGCGCGCCCTCGCCCGCCTCGCCCGTGACGTGAAGCGCGTCATGAACAAGGTCGGTCGGAACGCGGAGGCAACGTCGATCGCAAGCCGCCGGGAGCCGAGCCGCGACGACTTCGACCGCCGAGAAAGTGAAATTCCTCCGGCGGTTGCTCCGGCACCGGAGCGCGAAAAAGAGCGGGACGAAGCCCCGTCATCACGGGCACGCCCCGCTGCAGCAGAACCGGCGTCGACGAAGAGCGGCCCCGCGCGCGTCGCCGCGCCGACGATCCCCAAGGAGAGCGCCGACGATCTGCTGGCGAACTTTGCCGTGAGCGGCAGTTCGAACGACGACAACCTTCGTGAACTCAAGCGGATGGCGGGCATGACGCCGACGCCACCGCCGCCAGGAACCCGCCACGACCACGACGACGACTCGGGCGACGGCGAGGATGAGGCAAGCCGGGCCGAGACCCGCGTCGCAGCACCGGTGGCACGTCGCGACGACGGCGGAACGGCGGAAGGCCCCGTCTCGCGCCGACGAGGGCGGGAGGACGACGACCCTTCCGAGGACGAGCGACGTGCGAAGAAGCGTGGCGGGGTCTTTTCGAGTCGCTTGAACGACGAAGAAGACGGACGTTCCGCCCCCAGGCTGCCCACCCCGAAAAAGGGCGAATATGAGCCGGCTCGTGCCCCCAAAACGCGCCTCGCGCTTGTTGCGGTGCTGGCGTTTTTGCTACTCGCAGCGACCTTTGCCGTCTGGCGTTTCAAACCGGGATTCTTCGGTGGCCATACCGCCGATGTCATGGCGGAAGAGCGGGCCAAATGGGATCGCGAGAAACGTGCCGACGGTGGAAGTGAAGTCGCCCGCTGCCGAGCGACACTCGTCGTGACCGACGTTCCTGAAGGGGCAGAAGTCCTGCTGAACGTCGGAAAAGCTCCAACCGATGTCGATCGGATGCCGGTCGGGACGCGCCTAGAATTCGTCGCAACGGCGGAGGGTTACGCGCCACGGCGGACCGTCGTCCCGGCGGGTGCCTCCTGGGATGTCGTCGACGGAAGATCCCGGTTCGAACTCGCCGTCCAGCTCGAAGCGAGTCGCGTGGCCGGTGGCGCCGATTCCTGGCCGCAAGCAGAACCGGGGAGCGAAGTCGGAGGGCGCGGCGCCCCGGGGACCGTCCACATCGTTGCGCAGCCTAAGGGCGCGGAACTTTGGCTGCTTGCGGGCGTTGCCCCCGAGGCGACGCTTGATGCGATCCCCTGCGACGCCGACGTCGACGTCCTGGTCGCCGGGCCAACCACGTTCCGAAAGCGCCTTCGCGCCCCAGGAAAGTCCTTCGTTGCGAAGTCTCCTGGTCAACGGGAACTCCGCCTTTCGACGACGCATTGAAGTTACGGAAAGGGAGAAGTCATGCACGAATCTGCGTATGCCATCGCAAAATCGCTCGTCTCGGTAGCTTGGGCGGATGGCGACTATGCCGACGCCGAAAAGCAGATGCTTTCCGCGGTGTTCGATGCTTTTGGAGCCACAGAAAAGGAGACGCAAGATCTCCATGCGTACGCGACGGAGCGACGGACCTTGGAGGACGTCCCCCTTCAGGATCTCTCAGCAGCCGACCGCCGCGTTCTTCTCCAATATGCCGTCTTCTTGAGCTACGCCGACGG
Organism: Sorangium cellulosum; assembly: GCA_020720045.1. GTDB lineage: Bacteria > Myxococcota_A > Polyangia > Polyangiales > Polyangiaceae > JAAFHJ01. Next base: position 49,643 of record DYPH01000027.1, read on the forward strand.
CCACCAATCGCCGGACGAGGTCGCATTCCTGACGGAACTCGCAGCGAAGCTTCGAATCGCCGACGACGAAGCGAAGTCGCTGATGGAAGCGGCGCGTGTGCGCGCGGAAGCGCACAAACACCTCCTGTAAGGCTTCGTTCCTCTTACAAAATTGCCATCCGGTCCGCGTTGAGCGCCTTTCGCGCGCCGCGGACCGTGATCGTTTTCCCATCGCTCTCGACGACGACCCCTTCCGTCCGCGCGACCGCCTCGTGGGCGCCGTGCATGAGGACGACCCGGTCGGCGCCGTCGGGGAGCAGGTCGAGCCCGACGAAGCCGCCGTGGCCGTCGAGGAGCACCTGCGCGGCGAGGGCGGCCCCCTTCGGAACAGGGCCATCGGCGACGACGGTCGCAACGTCGGAGGTGGAGTCGAAACGGAGAGCGGTTACGCGGCGTTCTGCGAGCATGTGGAGACGCTACGCCTCGCGCTCCGGCGACGCCAGCGCGCTGCGCTGAAGGTGCGAGACGAGCCCGTCTAGGGCGATGCGGTAGCTGGCCGGGCCGAAGCCGGCGACCTTCGCGAAGCAGACCGCCGACAGATACGAGTGATGGCGAAAGGATTCGCGGGCTTCCGGGTTAGACACGTGCACTTCGATCGTCGGGAGCGCGATCGCCTCGACGGCGTCCCGGAGGGCGATCGACGTGTGGGAGAGACCGCCGCCATTGAGGAGCACGCCGTGAAAGACGAGTCGCGCTTCCGCGAGCCAATCGCACAGCACACCTTCGTGGTTGGTCTGTCGCGCCTCGAAGTCGACCCCCAGAAGCGAGGCACGCTCGGCGAGGTCGCGATGGATCTCGTCGAGCGTGGTCGTGCCGTAGATGCCCGGCTTGCGTGTCCCCAGCAGCTGAAGATTCGGCCCGGAGAGGCACAAAATCTTCATCGCTTTCAAAGCTCTGCGAGCAGCTTCGGTTCGGCGAGGCGGAGCAAGAAACGCCCCTTCCCGACGTTGCCCGTGGGCGAAACGGCGAGAGCGACGAAGTAAGTGTCACCGATGCAGCGGAGCACGGTGATCAGCTTTTCGCTGGAAATCGTCACTTCTGCGGCGGCCCCGGTCTCAAGCATCTCGGATGCGCGCTTGACCGAGCTGAGGACGACGGAAAACTCGATCCCGATGTTGTTCACGTCGAAGGCCGCGTCGTTCTTCGAATAGCTTTCGAGAGCAATTCCGCTTGCGTCCATCAGGAGCGCCCCCATGGCTCCGTCGGTCCTGTCGACGACTTCCTTCAACGCCTCTTTGAACATGGTCGAGCAACGTAAAGAGGCCGAGGCCACGGCGTCAACTACTTCGTCTCTCCTCGACGATTCCGGCGACCGCCTAGTCGCGAGCTGCGTCGCCAATTCCGCTGTCGGTCGGCGCCGCATCGCCCACACCGGCATCGCCAACCCCCGTCGCCGGCGGCACTTCCCCCGCGCGGTAGCAAGCGGTGACCGTCGGAGCGCGGACGGTGCTCGTGGCCCGCATCGCCGTTCCATCGCCGTCCGAGAGAATTACGCCACAATAATGCGAAAACGTCGTCGGCGCGAATTCAGCAAGTATGCCCTGTGTCGACGTCGGCTGACCGGCGTAGTCGGCACGGACGAAAGGTGTTTGACCTTCCTGAACGACGCCAGACACCGCGCTCGACCGTTCGTTTGCTCTCACGTCCGCGTGAACGGTAAAGAGTGCATTTCGATTCGGAAATGGCAGACCAGTGGTGACTGCCCCGCCCCCCTGATCATCCCGATAGTAGGAAAACTCAAATAAGCCTTCACGCGAAATCTCAATGTCGAAATTATTCGTACGTTGGCCATCCTCCCATGCGTACGAACATCCCGGCGCGAGTTCCATCTTCGCCGCCGAGCGATTTGTAATAGAGAAGGAATAATCGAGAGTTACGCGGCGCGGCGCACCGGGAACCGTGAACACCGCGTAGGCGCGCCCAACCGTCGATGCTCCGGACGCTGTGTCGAAAATCGCGGTGCCGGCGACGGTCCCTTGCGCACGGTCGATGACGACCGACGAGTGGCCGTTTGCACCGGCGCAGTCGTTGTCGTCGGTACCGTTCGTAGAGCAGCGAAATCGAACAGGAAAGCTGAGTACGGACGACGTTACGCAGGTGAGTGGCTCGTCCGGTAGCGTCGCGTCGGTGCCGGCGTCATTTCCTGGGAGCGCGCGGTATTCGCCGGCGCAGGACGCAAGCATGACCGTCCCCGAGGCAAACAGACCGACGAGAGCGTCAATCGCGAGTCGCGGTGAAAGTTGAGCTGCCATACGCCGGGGGACTGTACGCGAGGGGCCTAGGTAGCTGCTCGGAATCTCCTTTTCGGAGTGCGACACGTCCTCGCGAAA
>DYPH01000147.1 GCA_020720045.1 Sorangium cellulosum
ACGCGTTTGCTGAGAACTCCGCGCCGTCTCCCGCTTCGCGGACGGACGCGTTTGCCGAGAACTTGCCCGCGACCGACTCCCTCCGTAGAGGACCGCCATGCGCGCCCCCCTGTGCCTTCTCGTCGCCTCGCTCGCTGCTGCCGCCGTCGCCTGTGGGGAGCCGCCGCCGCCGAAAGCCCCGGCCGCGCCCGTCGTGGAAGCGCCGCCGAAGCCGGCACCGACCGGAGCGGTCACCCGCCTCGAAGTGGAGGACGTCGTCCATGCGGGCCCCGGCTACTTCCTCCGCACGCTGGAGACGGAGCCGGTCCTCGATCACAATACCTTTCGAGGCTTTAAGCTCGTGACGCTGCCGACGACCGACCGCTGGAAGGCGATCGACCTCCGCAACGGCGACATTGTGACGAAGATCAACGGCGCCTCGATCGCGATGCCGGACGACGCGCAGGCGGTCTTCGAGAAGCTCCCCGCCGGAAAGTCGATTGTCGTCGAAGGGGAGCGGGCCGGGAAGCCGTTTACGACGACCATCCCGATCGTCGACTGAGGCGCCGCCTGGGGCGACTCAGTTCTCGGGGACCGGGAGGCCGGTCTTCGTGGCGTCGAGGAGACTTCCGAGGTTGTTGACGACGGTGTCGCGCGCCTGAAGTTGGTCCGTTTTTGTGAGGAAGTTCCATTCAAGGAACTTCACGACCGACGCATGATCCATGGTCACGTGGGAGACGGTCCCCTGCTTGGCGAAGGGGCCGATCGCGATCATCGGGATGCGCGTGCCGTAGGGGACCGGCGCGCCGGAGTCGTCGGCATCCACGCTCGTCGGCCAGGCTTTTGGCGGCGCGACGTGGTCGTAGAAGCCGCCCCCCTCGTCCCAGGTCAGGAGGATGAGCGTGTTGTCTTTGTAGGGCGACTTCTCGACCGCATTGACGGTCGCCTTCACGAAGGCGATGCCGTCGGCAATCGTCGAGACGTTCGGGTGCTCATTTCGGAAGGAGCGCGCCTTTACAAAGGCGAATTCGGGGAGCGTCCCGGCGGCAATATCGGTGCGGAATGCCGTGTAGTCATCGACGTAAGGCGTCGGCGTGAAGCCGCCATTTCCGCCCGGCTGATCGGCGAAACGCTTAAAATAGAGGAAGGGGACGTCCGACGGGTCAAACACACAGGCGTGGCAGGCGACCGGGTGCCCGCCGAACGCGCTGCAGTTGTTGTAAGGGCATTCGGCGATCGTCCCCGGGTCGACGCAGGTCGGCGACGGGGCGCTCCGGGCCGCGTAGGCTTGGTCAAAGCCGTCGGCGTAGACGCGGAAGCTCTTGCCGCCGTCGAGGAGGAGGCCGGCGACCGTCTCCTGGGGATACGTCGCGCTTCCGTTGTTGACGCAGGCGGCCGGCGAGCTCTCAAGCGTGCAGAGTCGGTCGGCCTTCGTCGGGCTTGTGCCGGTCGCCACCTTCGGGATTTGCTGATTGTCGACGAAGCGAAAGTGGGCGCCGGCGAGGTACATGTCGTTGGACGACGTCCCGCCTGCAATCGGCTGAAAATAGCGATCGGCGAGCGCCCCTTGCGTCGCCATCTGCCAATAATCATAGACGGTATCGCCGGGCTTTTCCCCGTTTGCGAGGACCCAGTTCGCCGCCGCCGCGCACTTCGGTCCGACTCCGAGGCAGGTCGCCCCGCCGGTGCTCCCGGTGACGAACTGGTCCATGGCACCACCATGAATTTGCTGAAGTTCGCACGCCTGATCGTGGTCGCGATCGGTCTTGAAGTTCGAGGCGGCGTTGTTGGGATTGTCGTCGAGGACACCCGGCGACGCCCCATGAGGTTCTTTCGCGGGGGCCGCCTCGCAGCAGGCGCGACCGTTGGTGCACGTTGGTGCGGAGCCGGACGGTGCTTGGCAGTACTTGCCAAAGTAAGAATCAAACGTGTGATTCTCTTGAACAATAACGACAACGTGAGCAATTTTGGAGGCGGTACAGGCGCCGCTCAAACAGTGCTTTCCGCCGGTGCAAGCGACCGCGCAGTTCCCAGCTCCACACCGATCGTCGTCGTTGCTCACGGTCGCGCAGGCGCTTCCGCAGAGCGCTTGGCCGGCGGCGCAGGCGCCTACGCTGCTGTCGACGGTTGCGCTGTCGGTGCCGCCATCGGCGGCCGGTTCCGTCGGGAGGTCGTCGTCGGAGCCGCAGGCCCCCATCGTGAGCGCCAACGGAACGCAGAGGGCAACAAAGGGGAAGAGGGCGGGGAAGAGCCGGCGCATGGCTGGCGAAACCACCGCGCCCCCGCACAGGGCGGAGGCGCGACGTCGATTTCCGACGAAAACTTTAGCGAGCGGACGTCACTCGGCGGCCGCGGCGAGCCCGTCGTGCTGGGCGGCGCGCTCGGCAGCCTCCCCGTCGAGGACGCGCATGGTCGTGTTCCCGACGACGATGTCCGACATCTTCTTCACGCGGGCAAAGACGTTTTCCTGGACGTAGGGGACGCCGTACTTTGCGCAGAGCGCCTTCACCTTCGGCTGAAGCTCCTGGTAGCGGAGCATCGGAAGATCGGCCCAGATATGGTGCTCAATTTGGTAATTGAGGTACCCCTGGAGGAAATCGACGATATTCCGGGCCCATTCGGGCGCTTCCGAGCCGGTCTGGTAATTGGCGGAACCGATGATCTGGCGCACGTAGCTCTCGGCGCGGTTCTTCGGTCGCGTCGTGAAACGGTACATGTCGTCGCCGGAGTGATTCGGCCCGATGATGGCAAACGTGTGCACGTTCTCGATCGCCTCGGCGACGACCGAGTTGAACACCGCCGACGCGACCGCGAAGGGGCCGAGCGGGGCGAAAAGTGCCGGAATCGCGACGAAATTGATCGCGCCGTAGGGGAGGTAGCACTTGAGCCAGAGGTCCTTCCGGGGGACCGGCGGCGTCGTCTCGCTCGACTGCTTAATCAGGTGCTTGTGGGTGAGCACCCGGAGCGTGTTCGGCGCGTAATAGGTGAACTTCCAGGAGACAAAGAGGCCGGCGAGCATCAAATAGCGCTTCGCCTGCGACATATCGCTCTTGTGGATCCACTCAACATTGCGCTCCACCAAATCGGGATCCCGCTCTTCGCCGGTCGCCCCGTGATGGAGGATGTTGTGCTCGAAGTTCCACGCCTCCGGCACCATCCAATCGGGCCAGTCGAGCATGCGGCGCCAGCCCTTGGCGAAGACGCGGCTCGTGCGCTCCGGGCGGACGCCGGGGACTTTGTCGTACCCCTTGTGGCCGACGTGGTGCATCGTGATCCAGCGGCTCGTGCGCCCAATCGCGAGGGCGACCGGCGAGATCGGGTTCGGAAACCAGGCGAGGCCCCAGCCGATGGCGCTCGCCGTCCGCCCCCACCGCTCCATCTTGGCGAGGTGGTCGAGGTCTTCCTGGCCGAGCTTACCGTCGACTTCTTTTCGCAGCGCATCGAGCTCCGCAAGGAACCCTTCCAAGTTCACCGCGCTCATCGAGAACGGTTCGCCGCTTTCCGAAGCAGCATTCTCTTGCGAATGCGAGAGCTTCGTCCCGCTCTCCGGCGCCCTTTCTGCGTGGACCCGCTTGAGAGGGTTGAGGGAGCGGAGGCGCGTACGGAGGAGGGTGGCGGCCGAAAACATGCTGCCGACTTACCCGATGGTACGTTACTCCTACAAGCGAAGAAGATGCGCGATCGCGGCGAGGTCTTGGAGGTCACGCTCGGCGCTGGCGCCGGTCGGCGCGACCGGGGCGAAGCGAATCCACGGTTCGCCGGTCTCCGTCCGATGGAGGTGGGCCCCGTCGATGCGCCCATGGATGTAGCCGCGCCGGTGGAGCGCCCGGAGCGCCTCGGAAAAACGCTCGAGAATCCAAGAATCTAGGCCGCGTTCTCCGGCGATCGGCGCCGTCGCGTGGCGAAGGGGGGGCTCTTCGAGCCACAGCGTCCCCTCGCCGGGGTCGTGGCGGAGCACCGGCTGGAGGGTGCGGTCGTCGTCGGCGGCAAACAGGCTCGCACGCAGGAGAATCGCGTCGTTGGCGGGGAGCACGCGGAGGCGGCGGTCGGTGTGGCGGTCGACGACGAGCTGGCCATGTTCGTCATCGCCAAGCGCCGATTCTGTTGCCGTTTCCGCCCCTTCGTAGGGGGCGAGGCGCGCATCCGGGGCGGCCGACGACGGCCTTCGCGAGGCCGACGGGGGCGGAAGACTCGCTGTTGGCGCCACCGCTTCGAGGCGATCGGTCCACGGCAGCGCGGCGAGCTCTTTCGCGGCATCGGCGGCGGCGGCGGGGCGGAGCGCTGGGTCGTTCGCGAGCCAGCGATCGAGGAGCGCGTCGTGGCGCTTGTCGAGATCGCGGTGAACGGTGCTCGGCGGCGCGTGCTCCGCCACAGTGACATCGCCGGTAACCCGCTGAATTCCAGGCGCTTTCCCGGTAAGCAAGACGCAGAGCAGCGCCCCCGTCGAGAAGACGTCCGAGCGGACCGTCGCCGGCTCGCCACGGGCCCCTTCCGGGCTCAGGTAGCCGAGGCTGCCGACGACGCCGGCCGTTGCTGTGTTCGAGAGATCCCCGAGGTGGGCGACGCCGAAGTCGGCAAGTTGGGCGTTGCCGGCGGCGTCAAAGAGGACGTTCTCCGGCTTCACGTCGCGGTGAAGAACGCCGACGCGATGGGCGGCACTCAATGCAGCAAGTACCGCGGTCACAATCTCGACGGCGCGCTTGGGCGTGAGCCGCGTCTTTGCGACGAGCGTCGCCAAATCGCCGCCGGCCATCCACGGCGTCACGACGGCGGGCCCCTCGGGGACGAAGTCCCACAGCGGAAGGACCTGCGGATGATCGATCGCGCGCAACACCTCGACTTCACGAACAAATCGTGCGAGTGTATCGCGTCCGCTCGCGCCGTCGGGGGGCGAGAAGAGCTTGACCGCCACCTCGGCGCCGCGGACGCGATCCTTGCATTGAACGACGCGGGCCGTCGGCGTCCGTGCGATCTCTTTTAGGCTCTCATAACGGCCAAAAAAGACGGTTGCTGCGTTTGCTGCGCGGGTGCTGTCGGGGCCCGCATCGCCGGAATGTGGCGCCCGTGACGTCGGGGAGAGGCTGTTCGGTGCGTCGTCGCCGCCGAGGCGCGCGAGCTCTTCCCGGGCCGCTTGGGCAGCGACTTCGAGGCCCATCGCGGCAACCAATGGAGCGAGCAAAGAGAGCGCCGGTTTCCGCTCGGGGGCTTCCGTCGGTACCGCCTGCAGCGCTCGCACGGCCGCTTCCCGCTTGCCGAAGCGAATCAGCAAACGCCCGAGCGCGAGGGCGGCACCGGCATCGTCGGGGGCCTTCCGGAGGCGGCGCTCAAACAGGCGCCCGGCACCGACAATGTCTTGATTCTTTTCGAGAATATTGGCGGCGCGGACCGCATCACCGGCGTCGTCGAAGCAGCGTGCGGCGTCGAGCGGCTTGCCGGCGAGGAGGTAGAGCTCGCCGGCCCAGCGCGGGGCGTTTCGCCCTTCGAGCTTGTAGGCGGCGCCGAGGAGGTCGTTTGTCGGGTTGGTGGTGCCGGCCGCTGCATGCGCCAAACGGGCGCCGGCAACCGTTGCGAGAAGATCCGACGCCCGCGAGGAATCGCCGGCCTGGACGGCGAACAGGAGCGCGGCCAGCGGATCGCCCGCCTGGGCGGCGGCGGAGGCGGCGTGGTCGAAGAGGCAGGCGCGCTCGTAGAGACGAGATGCTTCGCCAAATTCCCCAATTTGTAGAGCAAGTTCAGCGGCTTCTACGAGTCGCTCGTCGCGCACCAGCCGATCGAGACGCGCGCGTACTTCGCCGGCTCCGCTCATTCTCCGGCTTCTTCGCCGGGCATGGCGCCGTCGGGGCCCCCCTCATGGTCATCGTCGTCGTCGCCGACCGCTTCGGCGGCGAGGCGCCCGTCGAGCCCCTTTGCCACGCCGTAAGGGGGCGGCGGAACGTCGCCGCGGGCGAGGGCAGCAGCGTCACTTTTTGCTGCAATATCGAGATGTACGCCCCGTTCCCGGTTCTTCTTCCCGGGGGCGCTCGAGTCCTCCCAGAAGTAGCTGTGGGCGCGGACATCGACGTGCACAAAGCCGCTCAGCGGATAGGTGCCGCAGCCGGTGAAACCCTGTTCGCGTACCCACTTGGCGACCTCCTCGTCTTTCGTGCCGGGGACGACGAGGTCGATGGCGCGGCCGCGGCCGTGCTGGGAGTGGGAGGTGGCGCTCGGCGTGCGGTAGCCAGAAATAACGCGAATTTCCGGGGCGTTGAAGTGGCGCTGGATCCGGTAGACGAGGCTCAGCGTACGCGGCTCCGTCGGGTGGCGGTTGCCGGTGGCCGGGTCGCGGAGGAGGTTTGCCGCCTGCTCGAGATCTTCCGCGGAAAAGCCCCCTTGGTCGTCCCGAGGGGTGAGTTCGACGCGCTCGCCGGTATTGATCGCGTAGAGGACAAGCTTGGGCACGCCACGGCTGTCGACGGGGGCCGTCTTCCCCGGCGTAAGGTAGTGCCAGGCGGCCCGGCTCGCCGCGTAGCCCTTCGGGAGCTTCGGCTCTTTTGTCTTTTTTTCCGGCTTCTTGCCGTGGGCTGGCGCGTGCGCTGCCCCGTGATTTGCGTGGGAGGGGTGGGCCTGCGCGCGCGGCGGAGGGGCGAGGGGCGCCTGGGCGGTGAGCCAGGCGGCGAGCAACGGCAGCATCTCGGTCAGCGCCCTTCGAAGGTCGCCGCGACGTCGAAGCGCTGGCGAGCCACGAGATGGGCCGTCCCATCCCCCCAGCCGGGGACGGTAAAGCGACGGACGCTGCTGCGCTCGACGTCGAGGGTGCCGCCGGCAAAATCGACGGGAAGGGGAACGACGCCGACGCCGCGGGGAAAGCGGCACCGAAGGGCGGGGCGGGCGCCGTCGGTAAAGGTCAAAATTGCAGTGAATTCAGCATCTTCCAGCAGGGCGACGCGAAGGTCCCCGCCGTGGGCACGGGAGAGACCCCCGTCAGCCAACACGGGCGCTTCCGGGAGGGCGCCGACGGGGAGTACCGCGCCGTCGGCGAAGAGCAGGTCGAAGTGGCGACTTGCGAGGGGGGCCGCTTCCGGCGTTCCGCTCACAAATACAGCACCTTCCGTATGGTCGGAGAGTTCGGGGAGCCGGCGTGCCGCCAGGGGAAGGCGGTGATTGTCGCCATTCACAAGGGCGCGGGCGCCGACATCGACGTAGCGGACGCCCCCTTCCGGCTCCTCGAGCGCCGGGACGCGCCCACATCCCCAGGGAATTTCGGCCTCGCCGACCGCATCGACCGACGGGCTTGTGAACACCCCAAACCGAGCGGTGGCGCGGAGGACCGGCGCGGCGGTTGCCGGCGATTCGGTCGCTTCGACGAGCAATTCTGCCTGGTTGTGCACGAGCACGTTTGCGTCGGGCCCTTCGCTGCCGACCGCCGCACAGCCGATCAGCGCGAAGGCGCCGAAGAGCGAGGAAAATACCGAGGAAACGTGCACAGGCCGATTGTAGCCGAAAGCGGCGCTCAGGAAAACGCGGAAGCCGCCACCGGTGGTTCGGCGAGATGCCGCCGCGGACGTTTTTGCCCCAGCCGTCGGGAGAACGACGTCGATGCCGGAGGCGCCCGTCGTGACGCCGAACGGCTATTCCCCCCCTGGCCGGGGCCAGGCAAATTCGCGCGGGGCCACCCCCCATGCATCTGTGAACGGCGAAATTTACAGGGAATTTGAGTTGGTATGCGACGTGGGGGGCGGCGGGGATGTCGCATGCCCACCAGTACCTCCCCGGAACCTTTTACGAAGTCACGCGACGTTGCGTCGAGCGCGCCCACAAACTGACGCCGAACTACGCGCGGGGCGGAAAGTACGCTTCGAGCGTCGCGCAGCTCTACAAATACGCGACCGCCCGCTACGCAGAGGCGTATGGCATTGAGGTGATCGCCGTTTGTGTGATGTCGAATCACATGCACGAAGTGCTGTTTGACCGACGGGGGGAGATCTCGAAGTTCCTTCAAGAGCGGAACGCGATGTTCGCGAACATGGTGAAGGTCCGCTACGGGCTCCCATCGAGCGTGTTTGACAAGCCGGACGGGACCTACAACCGCCTCGAAGGCACAACCGCGATCGCCGACAAGATCGCGTATGCGATGGTAAATCCGGTAGAAGCTGGGCTCGTTGCGTCGCCGGAAGAGTGGCCGGGAATGATCTCCGCGGTGGAAGAGCTCTTTGGGTCGACGACCGTCGTCACGCGACCTCGCGAGTACCTCGCTCAAAATGATAAAACCAATGCACCGACGGTGAAGTTTCGCATCGGTGCGCCGAAGGAGGCGATCGAACTCTTTGGGAGCGTGACCGAAATGGCGACGCAGGTGGCGACCCATCTTTCGAAGAAGATCAAGGCGGCGCGGCGCCGTCATTCGGGGAGGTTCGCCGGGCGGCAGCGGGTACTTGCGACGAATCCGCATTCGCGGGCGAAGACGTATGAGAAGTTTGGCGGGCGTGTGCCGCGATTGACGACGGCGGGCGACCTGGCGGCGGCGAAGCGGTTGATCGCGGAAATGCGGGCCTTTCGGAAAGCGCACCGGATCGCTTTGGAAGCGGTGAAAGCTGGCAAGCGCCGCGTGACGTTCCCCGCGGGGACCGGCAAAATGCATTTCACCTACGGCTATCCGCGCGAGGTGTACGTGCCTTTGCCTGCGGCGTAGCGCCGGCGACGCGCGTCTCGGGCGGAGACGGCGCGGAGTTCGGTGCGAACGCGTCTCACGGGCGGAGACACGTGCGCCAGAGTTGGAATTGAATAGCGCGGAGCGGGCTCTCGAAAGAGGGTCTGTTTCCGTGCGTCTTGCGTTTGGAATTTTGGAGGAGAAAAGAGGGGGATCGCGAGCGGGAGCGGGGGAATTGGGGGGAGAGAGAGGGGGTTGTGGCGAGAGTGAGGGATGGGGGTGAGGGATGGAGGTGGTTTTTGGTGTGTTGTGCATGCAAATGGGCTCATTTGGCGATTTTCCAACGAGCCCAAGTGATTGATTTTGATTCTCGAAATCTAGCTGTCAGCTAGATTTCGAGCTACTTCAGCTCGGCGCGCGCGATTCCCGCGGCATTCGCGTACCAGACGGCGCTGCAATCGCCGTTGACTGCCGCGGCGCCGGCCGGAAGGCGGTCTTCCGCGCGCCGGCCGTCATCGGCGATGGTGAGGAGCGTCGGCGGGGTGGTGGCGAGCACAAAACTGTGGCGATCCATAGAGATGCCTCGCAACTGGCGCGCCGATGCGAGCGGGAGATCGGCGAGCGGCCGGAGCGCCACGAACCGGTCGCTGGCGCGGAAACGTTCGGCGACCAGCGGCTCGCTATCGCGGACGACGTAGAGGCCAAGCTCGTCGGCGGTGAGCACCGGCGCGGCGTAGCTGCCGACGATCGGCGCGTCATGGAGATCGCCGAGCGGACCGTCATCGGCGGCAAACGTCCCGTCGACGCCCCGCCGAAGGGCGGTGAGCGAAGTCCCGTCGCTTGTGATGAGGACAACGACACGGCCGCCGGTGGAGAGCGCTGCGAAATCGGTGCGGGCGGTCCCGGTCGGAACGGCGACCGGCGCCGAAAACGGAGCGCTGACGTCGTCACGGGTCGCGAGGAAGATGCTTGGCGCGGCGCCAGCGGCCCCCGTTCGAAAGAGCACCGCTTGCTCGGCGGCGTCGACGGCGAGCAGGTCTGCACCAACTGCAGGAATTTGTAGAATTTCTGCCCCAGCAGCCCGCCCGGGAGCGCACTGGGTGGGGAACGTCGGGAGCGGACGCGGACCGCTGTCGACCTCGGCATCGCCGCTCGCGCCGTCGCTCGCGCCATCCGTCGCTGCGTCGCCGGCGTCGCCGGTCGGCAGAACGGACGCGTCGTTCGCCGCTGGATAGTAGGTCACCGTCGTCGTGCTGTCGCAGGCGCACCAGGCGGCGGCGATGAGCGCCACAGATCCGGTGAAAACGGCGGAAAAACGACTCATTCCGCATCCTCGCAGGTGTAGTTGACCGTCCACGACTTCAGCTCGGGGGTGCCGCGCAGGTCGGCGGTCGGCGTGAAGAGCACCTCCAGGCGGAGGTTCTGCCGGGAGAGCCCGCCTGCCGCTCGGAGTGCGGCATCGAGGGTGGTCGGCGAGGTGCCAGCACCGCTCGCCGTCGCCGCTGCGACGGTCGCCTTCGGGAGCGCGCTCGCGAGGCTGGCGAGCGCCGCATCGGTTCGCACCGCGAAGTCGAGGCGGCTGCCGGCAGGGATGGTCGCATCCCACTTAAGCAGTTGCCAGCGCGGGTACTTTTGCGCGGGGCAAACGGCTGTAAAATCACGAATAAACGTGCCTGCACCGAACTGGAGGATCGGCGGCGGCTTCACGCAGCGACCGCCTGCACACTTGGAGCCGGTCGGGACGCCGCAGCACTCGGCATCGGCCGAGCACGGGATCGCGCTGTCGTCGGCGATGCACGCGTTCGCGACCTTCGAGAGGCAGTGACGTTTCACACTGGCGGTGCCGACGGTGCTCTCGTCGAGGCTGCAAAACGATGTCGCCGGCGCGCCGCAGCAGTCGAGATCGGTGTCGCACACGTTCGCCGTCGTTCGCGTCGCAAGCGGCGCGACGCAGGCATTCTTTACCCAGAAACCGCGAGCGTTTCCGGCGAGGAGCTCCTGGCCGGGCAGGTAAAACGCTGGCGAGCTCGGATCTTCGCCCGGCGCCGGGTTGAGCTTGATCGCGCTCACCCAGAGCTTCTTGGTCGTCGGCTCGGTGGCGATGTCACGGAAGCGCGGATCGCTGTAATAGGGCTGAATTTGCGCGACGTTTCCGTAGAGGCGCCGACTCGTGAAGACGATCCAGCGGTAGCCGGCGGCCACTTCCGGGTTGGCGGTCGGCTCGTAGTTGTAGACGACTTCCGAGCCGGTGGTGTGGCCCCCCCAGCGGACGCCATCGGCGGCGACGCGCGTGCTGTCCGGGCCCGGCAGGTAGCTCGTGACGCCGTCTGGGTTCAGCCCGTTGGCGGCATCGAGGCGCCGCGGTGCGGTCAGGCCATTGCTTGGCACGTACCAGAGCTCGCCGGTGGAGCCGCGTTCGTGGCACCCGTCGTAGGGGGCGAGGCTGTTGTGCCCTTCGCAGTCGGAGCGCGTCCCGCCAAAATCGCGCGTGTTGTTGCGAATTTCCCGTTGGTAGACGACTTCGTTCCCGTTCGGAAGAAAGGTCGGCCAGACGGCCGTCTTTGTCGTGCCGGCGAGCAAATCGAGGAGCGTGTACCCGCTGAAGGTCCCTGTCGCTCGCACGAAGGTTGCGACGGCGAGGGAGCGCGCATCCCCGTTCTTTCCGGCGATCGCCCCCGACGAGAAATTGAAAGCGACGCGGGAACCATCCGGCGAGAACGTCGGCATCGTCATGCCGGCCGTGGTGAGGCCGACGGAGGTTTGTTCGACACCGCGATTGGCCGGGAGCAGGCCGTAAAGGCGGTTGCGCTCGTTGGAGCCCTCCCAACCGCCTCTGGAGCGATTCGTGAGCAACATCGAGCCATCTGGGTAGATCGCCGGCCAGCTGTAGCGCGCGGAGTTGCTAGCCGGCGGATTCAAAAGCGCTTCCGTGCCGCCGCCGGGGTTGTAGAGATTTTCAAAGACGCTGGAGGTGTACTGGAAGGAGTTCGTGACGAGACGACTTCCGTTCGCAGCGACCGAGTGACAAACCCGGCAACCATTCGAGTTGCCAGAGGCATAACCGGCGGCGATACGCGGGACGGTCGCCCCCGGCTCGACGGCGAGCGTCGCCGCACCAAAGGTCACACCGCCGGTACCACCATACGGGCGAAAGTCGGATGAACTCGGGTAGTTAAGAACAATCTTCGTTCCGTAGGAGTTGTAGAACCCGGTCCCCTTCAATTGGCCATCGGCAAACTTTACGCGGGTCTTTTGTTCGGTCCGCAGGACGCCGCCGACGATGCGCTGAACGAAGATCGCCCCCTCGCTGCCGCGGGCGGTCCGTTCGAAGGCCTCCCAGGCGGCTTGCGGCAGAACGGCGCGCGGCTCCGCGGTCGGCGTCGGGGACGGAGTCCCGGTTGCGGTCGTGCTCTCCGGGCGGACCGTCGACCATTCGAACTTCGCTGGGAGGGCGCGATCGGAAGGCCATCGGAGAGTGACCTTCACCGCGCCGGCTGCGCCGTTGGCCCCTTTTCGCCATTGAACGACCGGCGCCGGAAGGGCGAGCGGAAGGACGGTCCCGTCGTAGGGGTACAAGATCTGGTGCGTATCTGCGGTGCCGGTCGTCGTCGGAAAATTCGCGTGGGAGAAGCCGGCGGGGGCGCCGGAATTGTCTTTGACGGCGACCGTGACATTGACCGTTGCGGTCGTCGCGAGGGCGCCGGCAAACGCGCCGACGGTCAGCGTCGTCGCGAGCGGGGAGACGATCTTGAGCACCCCCGCCGAGGAAATGAGGCTCATATCGCGGCGATCGACGGCCCAGAGCGGCGCAGGCGTCCCCTGAAAGCAGCCGGAAGGAGCGCGGCGCTCAGGGAGAAGGTGTCGTTGCCGGTCGTCAGGCGGAGGGGCGCGAGCTGGTCGACGACGAGCGTCGTCGTCGGGGGCGTGAGCGCGAGCGATGTGCAGGCCGACGACTGTACGACCACGCCGGTCGGGGCGACCCCCCCTTCACCGACGGAGAGCCCCGGGCCGGCATCGAGGCCGGTCGCCGTGTCGACGTAGGCGGTGCACCCCGGTGAACAGGGGGTGGCGCAATCGGCTCCGGAGGCAAGCCCTGCTGTGTGAACGCCGGTCCCGTCGTCGGCCGGAACGAGCGATCCCGGCGGGAGCTCGACGAACTTCCCCGCGGCGCCGGTAGCGATGCAGGCGCTCCATTGCCCGGAAACGCAGGTCTGTTGGCCGACGGCACAATCGTAGAACGTCCCGTACTTTCCCCGATTGATGTGGCACTCTTCCGCAGCCGCCTCTTGGCTGCATGCGCAGCCTGGTTCATGCTTCTTGCAGCTTGACACCACGCCGCCGCCACCGCCGCCGCTCGAACTCCCGCCGCCACCGGTCAGGTAGGTCGATGAGCCGGGCTCGGAACAGCCGGTTGGGGCGAGAACCCCAAGAAACAGCGCAACGACCGACCCTCCAAGAAGGGCGCGGTTCGACGTAAGTCGCGAGAACTGCTGGTTCATAGAGGGACGTCCATCGGCGCGGGGTGCGGGACCACAAATCTGGTTCTCAGCGAAATTCGAGCTGAGACCATCCGATAAACCTATCGTTTGGGGCGGCTAGCGACCAGAAAAAAACGCGCATTCTCCGATTGCAGAAAATAACACGCAGTGTGCGGAATGCCTACACGTGTGGGTGACTAGGAGGTTCACTCTACCTCGGAATACTTGTGGGGAAGCCGGCCGGTTGGCAACGTTTTCAGACGCAACATCACCGGCCCAATGGCGGCACACAGTCGGGGTTGGCGCAGCGCTCGCTCCCAAACGAGCGGAGACAGCGAGGAGCGGTCGCCTCGATGGGTGAATCGGTGCCGCTTCAACCGCGAACGAACGGGTCGAGGGCCGCTTGACGGGGAATTGAAGGGGGACCGAGCCGGTTCGCAACCGACCGAGGTAGCTGCTCGGAATCTCCTTTTCGGAGTGCGACACGTCCTCGCGAAACGTT
>DYPH01000028.1 GCA_020720045.1 Sorangium cellulosum
CGCGAGGACGTGTCGCACTCCGAAAAGGAGATTCCGAGCAGCTACCTAGGGCTGGCACACGGTCGGGGGCCGTTCGCGAGTCCTCTTGGCGCCGGAACAGAAACGGCGCGGCATGGGGATGCACCGAGAGACCGAGCGCGTTCGCCGCCGTCCAGACGCGCGCGACGATCCGCCCCCCGTTCAGCCACGTTTCGGGGGCGTTCTCGTCGCCGAGGTCCCCTTCCAGCACCGCGAAGGCATCACTCGCGACAAGATCGTCGGTGCTGCCTACGGCGAGCCCGAGGCCTCCGTCAACGGCGCGGATGGCGTCGAGGTGGCGCCGGTGGACAAGCACGGCCAGGCCGGCCGCATCGGCCGCGGAGAGCTCCAAACTTGCGAGTTCAAGCCCATCCCCGGTCGCGATCGCGTCGTCGCGATCGCGTCGAAGTTCTTTCACAATTTCTTCGTGGAGCGACTCCTCAACCCACCGGCCGCGGTCCACGCGACCGAGGATCTCGCCGAGGGTCCCCAGCGCCGACGGGTCGGTGAATAGCCGCAGCGAAGCCGGACCGGCCGCTTCCACGAGCGCTGCGTGCGCCCCGTCGGCGAGGGGCGTCCGCTTCAGGCTCCGTCGCCGGTTCGTCGTCCGGGCAAGCGCCTTCTCGAAGGTGGCCGCGGCACCGGGCGGCACATCGCCGCGGGGGCCGAGCGAAACGCGAACGACGGCGTGATCGTCTGTATTTTCGAGAGAAACGGTCGCCCGGTAGCCGAGGGTAGCAGCCGCCAGAACTGCATTCTCCGCCGCTGCTCCCAGGGCGAGGAAGCTCGGAAATCGGCCGTACGGCGCCATTCGCGCATCCCGCGAGCGATCGTGGTGAATGCAAAGTGCATTCATTTCACCGGTAAACCACCACGGTTGCGCGTTCCCCGCGGACGGCGCCCGGTGGGCCGCTTCCGCGAGAAACCGAAGCTCGGATTTTGTGTCGCGAGCCCCTACAAGCGTTGGGCGATCGCGTTCGGGGTCGACCACCGCTTGCGCTGGCGTCCCAGGGGCCCGTCCGCCAGGCAGCGGTGTCGGAGGTTCTTCGGCGACGTCATTTTCCGCCGCCACAATCTTTCGAAGGTCGATGTAGAAGCGCCCGGAAGCTTCGAATTCATTGAGAAAAAACGTCGCACGGTGTCGGTCACGACGGCGCCGCCAAGAACGACCGCCGAGGCGAGTTGAGGCCAGGACGAGATCGTCGAGTCGATGTCAATCAGGCTCGCCGCCATGCGTGACGTCATTCGTTCTGGGGGCACAATCCGCAAGAAGAGCGGGACCTTCTCCTTGCTCGTAAGCCGGTCGAGTGTCTTCGAGTCGATGCCATCCGTGCGTCCGTGGAAAATCGGTCTCTCCGGCTCCCGATCGAAGCGTTCGACGTCGAGCATGCCCGCGTCGCTCGTCTCCATCACTACCGGGATCCGCCGCGCGCGGGCCGCTTCGCGCAATCGCAGTTTGAGTCCCAACGAGTCGCACTCCTCCACCAGCAGGTCGACGCCGTCGAGGAAGTGATCGAGGTTCCCGTCGGTCACCCCTTCCGGAAGGAGGATCACCGCCGCAAAGGGGTCAATTTCCCAGATCTTTCGAGCGGCGATCGTTGTCTTTGGGAGGCCTACCCAGGCGAGCGGCGCCTGGAGGCGATTGAGATTGGACACGGCGAGCGTATCGAAATCGGCGAGCACGAAATGGCCCCCCACCCCTTCCTGGGCGAGCGTCGTAGCGACGGCGAGACCGACGGAGAGTCCTGCAATCGCAACCTTTTTCGACGCGAGAATCGCCTGCTCTCGCCGGGTGATCTTGTTCCGATTGCGGTCGCAGCGAAGCTCGCGGAAGGCCGCCTCCGGGAGGAGTCGCACGAGGTGACGGCTCCACGGGAAGTACACGTACGACCCGAACTCGGTTCGGGGGAGTCCTCCGAGGATCCTATCAATGGCCTCTACTCGTCCGCGTTCATCATTTTTCAAACGTGGAAAAAGGGCTGTGACCCAGTCGTGTAGTTGCTCTTCGAGGGTGTCGACGAAGGTGACCGTCGGATCCAAACGAAGCGCTTCAAGCTCGTCGGATTGCACCGAGGCTTCGAAAACAACAGGTTTTTCCATGACTCCCTCCCAAAGGTGTACCCGGTCGCTAGGGGCCCAACAGATGCTGCAAGAAGAAGCGGAGGTGATCTCGGCGGACCGTGAACGACCAGCTCCGGCGGTCGGAATGGCGCGAAAGGTAGGGAAGGCGCTCGACCAGCGGCGTCGGGACGAGACCGAAGAGGAACGGTCGGCCCGCCTCCCGCACGCGGGCAAGCATCGGTGTCAGGAGCGCGCGAACGATCGCGTCGTCGCCTTCCCGGTCGCGGTTCTCAAAGAGGAACAACCGGAACGTCGTGAACCCCTCGAACAAATTGATTCCCGGCGACGACCACTCCAGAAGCGCCGCCCCGACGGCAACCCCGTCGCGGTGGGCGACGAACACGATGCGCCTCCGCTCGAGGCCAATCGCTGAGAAACGCTCATGAATCGGTCCTAGGCGAAGCCACCGGGCGCCAAGATCTTCTGAGCGCAACAGGAGGCCGCGCTCGGTCGCGAGGACGTGGCGCTCAACCCGTTCCAGGTCGCCATCGTTCGCCTCACGAACGTCAACCCCCGCCGACGGACGTATTTCGGTCTCGCGCGGCAAGACGACGTGGGCGAAAACGCGTAGGTCGATCGCGTTTGGATCGTGGTCTTTTCGCGCAAAGTCGCCGAAACGACTCTCTGGAAAGGCGTTCCCAACGAAGAAGAACGCGCGGATGTATTCGTAGTCGGACTGCCCTTCGAGATACTGAAGAATACCTGATTGAACGCGCCGACCAAAGCCGCGTCCGGGGAGTGCGGCATGATGCTGCATGACGAGCGTTCGCCGATAGCCACGCACCAAGCTGATGTAGGCGAGAATCTCCGCTTCTCCGCGAAAAGCGGCAGCGCGAAAGAGATCGGCTGGGGCGTGTCTGAGCGCTTCATGGGTTCGCTCGGACTGTGGCATCAACGGGGCGATCAGCGTTTCCATCTGCTCAGAAAGAAAATGGGACCCTCGGAACAAATCGAGAAGATTCTCGAAGGTCACCATTGAACCGTCAACGATACCGGGGACGGCGAGGCGAGCGAATAGTGCCGGTAGTGCCGCACTCGATGCACGATCTGGCTCGAAAGACAAACCGAGAAGTGTGCCGCCGTCTGAGGGGGCATCATCGTCGTCAACTGCGAGGTTTCTGAGGATGGCCCGGCCGCGAAGGGTGGCACCATCGATTCGCAGCGAAACGCGATCAAATACAGTTCCGATTGGAATCGGCATGCCATTCGGGACCGACCACCGCATGCGGAAACCGTTCGCTCCGACGTCGACCACCCGCCCGGAGGCCTTCTCGAGAAACAGCGGTGATTGGAGCTCCGCAGAGCTCTCAGCGAGCGACGCCGTTTCATGGCGCACCGTGCGCCGCGCATCGACCTCTTCAATCAGGGAAGGCAGCTTCAGAAGTAGCCCGGCCCGCTCTCCGCGTTCTCTTTGTAGAACGAGCGTTGTAAAACGCGATAAGCACTCTCGAAATCGGAAGCTCACAACGACGGGGGTTAGCGCTTCAAACGGGAGATCCCCCGAAAAATGCAGCTCAACTTCATTGCATGTTACGCGAGACGCAGCGACGACCACCGGCGCTCGATGTTCGTGTCCGTCCCCCTCCGCCGTCACCGTCAGCGCCTCTCCGCGTGTGAGCGCGCCGCGCAACAGTGCGAGGCAGCGCCACCCGAGGACTTGCCGTTGCCAGGGCGGTGGGGCGGCCGGGCCCCGTGGGCGGTCGAAGCTTGCGGTAATTCGGTAGCGGCCGTCGTCGAGGTAGACAGTTCGGACTTGCAGTGAAAGATCGACGACCGCTTCTGAGCCATCCTTCGCGACGACGACGGACGCTGGTTCGAGAATCGAACCGACGAGGAAACGCTCCATGTCGTCGCCGGTTTCCGCGAAGAAGGAGATCTCGTCCGTCGAGATTTCTGCGACGGCGTGGGTTCCCGGGAAGCCATCTGCATCCGTTGCCGGGAGCACCAAACGCAGCATGCGCGCGTCGCGGCGTGGCAGGCGGTGGTGGGGCTTCGCGAGGGTCGAGAGAAGCGTCGTGAGCTCGCGGAGGTCGGCCGTGTGCTCGAAGGGCGCTCCGCGGCTCGCCTCGAGAAGCTCTTCGTCGGCGAGGTGAGGGCCGACGAAGATCACCAGCAGGCCACGCCGAAGTCGCTGTAATTTTGTATAAAGTCCCGGTCGAAACCGGGCGATCGCAACCTCTGCCTCTAGGAGCGGGCTGTCGCCAAGCTCGTCGACCGTCATCGTCCCAGCGAGCGCGAGACCGACGAGCCGCGGATCGCCGCCGTTGGTCGCTTGCGCGAGAAATGCCGTGTACGGGTCGTCTGGCTCAAGCAGCGACAGGATTCGAAGCGCGGGCGGCGGAAGGGAGGAGACCACCATGGCGTTCGAACGACGATACGTGGCCGTCCCGAGCCGTCTTGGAAAATCGAACAAATGTACGTTCAATTCGGAGGCTTGGTCGCAGCTTCGCGCACACTGGTCCAGGCATGTCGCGCGGGCATCGGTGCGCAAGTCCCTGAAAATCCTGATCGCTACGGCGGCTCGGTTCCCCCTGTCGACGGTTCCGTCGCGCCCCCGACGCGCGAGGGGGCATCCCCCAGCTCGTTGCCCGCGGTGCGGCCGAGTGCCGAAGCCAAACTCTGAAGCGCCACCGCACTGACGATCACTCCCCCTCCGAAAAGGGCAGACTTTCCGGGAATTTCTGCCTGAAAAAGGAAGAGCCAGAGGGGGGTCAGCAACGGTTCCACCGTTGCAAGGAGCGAGCTTTCGACGGCCCGCAGGTGGCGCACAGCGATGCCGTAGAGAATGTAAGGTACACCGATTTGGAAGGTCCCGAGCAGGAAGAGGATGCCCAGATCTCCGCCCGACGGGCGATGGGACGCGACGGCGGGGACACAAATCAATGCAGCAATAGCATTTCCCAACGTCATCGATACAATGGGGGCAACTGTCGTTTCGGCCAAAGATATCGAGGTGCCCTCAGTGGAGCCTGCCGGGCGATCGCGGAGAGCTCGCTCCTCCGCCAGCATGAACAGCGGGAGGCCCGCAAATCCGAAGCTTGAGAGGACGGCAAACGCGTTCCCGGCCAATTCCCCTGGTGCGAGCTTGCCACCGAAAAAGATTGCCAGGCCGAGTAGGCAGCCGACGATCGCGAAACCATCCGCAAAACGAAGTTTCTCGTGGAGGATCGGCCAAGCGAAGATGGCTACGTAAATTGGACCAGAATACTGGATAAGAATCGCATTTGATGGTGATCCAATCTTTGCGGAAATGACGAACGTCACCACCATGAGCGCGTAAGAGAGAGCAGCGCCCCACACCCGCCACCGTCGGAACAGAGGGGCCAGGCGGGCCCGGTTGCGACGGGCCCGAAGGACGGCGTCGAGCGCCATCACCGGAATCGCAAAGAGCGCGCGATAGCCGGCGATGGCGAGGGGAGGGAGATCGATGCTCTTCACGCCGATGCCGCCGCCGCTCCACAGAACCGCCGCAGCGATCACCAGGACGACTCCCAGCAACCGTCTTTGCGACCCAGCCCCGCCCTTCGCTTCCGATTCCACGCGGCGCGTCTACTCGGTTTTCTTGCTTTCGGGGCGGCCCGAGCGCACGTCGGCGTCGGCGTGTCGAGGTGTCGTGCTAGAAACCGCTTCGGAGAATCCTGACAGTGTTCTATTTTCTTTCGAAGACCCTTGATCTCTTGATTAGTCCGCTGTGCTGGGTCCTTGTACTGATCGCAGCCGGATTCTTTCGTCGATTTGAAGCGCATCGAAAGAAGTTTCTCGCATCTTCAATTGCCATTATATGGATATTTGGCCTTGAGCCGGTTGCCAATGGCATGTGGCGCCTTCTCGAGAGCGACGCCGGACCACCGCCGCCACCCGAGGCACGCTGGGAGGCGGTTGTGCTCCTCGGCGGAGTGGTCGATCCGGCGGCCGATCCCTCAGTCGTTGCCGCCAATGGTGCATCCTACAACGATAACGTGGAGCGGTTGCTTCGAACCTTTGAGCTCCTTCGGAGTGATCGGGCGAAGGTCGCCATTCTCTCCGGATCGATGGGGGATCGAGACCCGGATTCTGAGGCCCACCGCCTTGGACGCCAGCTGGAAGCATGGGGGATTGCACGCGAGCGTATCGTGATTGAACCCCGCGCGATGAATACCCGGGAAAATGCCGTTTTCTCGGCTGAAATTCTTAAGGCGCGGGGTATTGAGAGATTCGTGATCGTGACTTCTGCGTTTCATATGGAGCGAAGTCGCGAGTGTTTCTCAGCCGTCGGCCTCCATCCCGACACCTATCCCGTCGACATCCGAACGCACCCATTTGGCGTCACGTTCGCCTCGTTCGCGCCGCGGGCGAGCGCGTTTGAGGTGAGTTCCGCCGCGCTTCGCGAGGGGTTCGGTCGGTGGGTGTATCGTGCACGGGGTTACGCAAAGCGTTAAGTGTGGCGGGGAGATTTGGCGGAATTTCCGACCAAATCGTCGCGAAATCGCGAGCCCGTTTCCGCTAGCTTGCTTTGCATGCGGCCCCTAGCTCTCGCGTTCTCGCCCCGTCTTCGCCTCGCCCTTGCTCCGCTGCTTGCCGCGGTCGCCTTCGCCGCCTGCGCCAAAGACGACGGCCCGGTCGCCTACTCCCCGGTGCTCCTCCCACCGTTGACCGGTGTGAAGACGACGACGGAAGTTTTCAAGCGCCCGAAGACCGAACGCAAGAGCTTCAAGGACACCCTCAACCCTGCGGGACCGGAAGCGCTCGACGACTACCTCGCGAAGGGCTGGGGGGACGAGGTCGAGGAGCCGGGAGAGCCCTACGACGTACGCAGCCTTGATGGCTCGACGCCGCCGGCGCCCGGCGCAAATGCTAAGCGAATCCTGAAGTTTGCGCACATGCCCGATCTCCAGCTCATGGACGACGAGTCGCCGACGCGCGTGACCGAACTCGACAGCGCCGGCGCGACGAGCTCAGCCCTTCGCCCGCAAGACGGCGAGATTTGTCGCATGGTCAACGCGTCGGTCCGCACCTTGAATGTTCTCCACGCGAAGGACCCCTTCAATTTCCTCCTCCTTGGGGGCGACAATGCCGATAACGCTCAGCAAAACGAGGTCGGTTGGGTTCTGGATATTCTTGGGGGAAACCCGAACGTCAAATGTGATTCTGGCGACGCAGATGACCCCGTTTCTGGTCCAAACAATGACGGAAAAGACCCTTTCGTCGCGCCGGGTCTGGCCTTCCCTTTCAAGTGGGTGAACGGCAACCACGACATCAACATGGTTGGGACCTTCGCCCTCGACGATACCTACAAGAAGCAGGTACTCGGTGCGAGCGCACCTTCAGGGACTCGTAACTATAAAGAAAAAGGGGCACCTTCTCAGAGTGGCGATTTCGTCGTCCCCGATGCGCGCCGCAAACACCTCGATCGCCCCGAAGTGATGGCCCAGGTGAAAGCGCACGGCGACGGGCACGGGATCGGTGAAGCGCAAGTAAAGTCGGGGAAAGCAATTTATTCCTTTGATATCGAAGGAACGAACGTCCGTTTCGTGATTCTCGATACCGCCGCAGAGACGGGTGGAGCGGAAGGAATTATCCACAAAGCTGACGTTGATGCCTACATCAAGCCTGCGCTCGACGACGCGAAGGCGAAGGGGAAGTGGGTATTCCTTGCCTCCCACCACGCCGTCTCCAGCCTCTCGACGAACGGCGGGACCTTCGGCAAAGAGGCCCCCGACGCGCTGAAGCCTGAGGAGTGGGAGACGTTCGTCGGTGGCTACACGAACGTCGTGTTCAGCATCGTCGGCCACTCCCACGAGCACCGCGTTCGCGGCTATCCGGCCAGTGGCTTTTGGGAGGTCATGACGTCGGCGATTGCCGATTATCCTCATGAATTCAGGGTTTTGGAGCTCTACGATCAGGACAATGGGTGGCTCATGCTCCGCGCCACCTGCGTCGATTTCTCCTTGGAGAACGACCCCGTCGCCGCCCTGGGGCGGAAGAAGGGGACCGTCGACGTCGTCTCCGGCTGGACGGCGAGCGACGGGCCTGGCACGAAGGCCGATCGGAACGTCGAGCTCTGGATCAAGAAGCCGAAGTGAGTTGCTGAGACTGGCCATCAAATGAAGAAAGGTGCCCACAAACGGGGCACCTTTTCTTGTTTGAACGAGCCGAGGAGCTAGGAATGAGCGGCGACGAGCTCTTCGAGGCGGAGAACGGCCTTTTCGAGGGTCTCGAGGGCCGGTCCAAAGGAGAAGCGGACGTGCTTCCGGAAGCGGCTCAGGCGGCGATCGCGGCGCTTGCCCGGATTGACGTCGAAGAAGTCACCGGGGACGACGATCACCTTTTTATCAAGGGCTGCGCGGAAGAGGCCCATTCCCGTGTTGAGGGGGGCCGGCAGCTGGGATACGTCCCCCCAGACGTAAAAGGTTCCGTCGGGGATACGGTCGAAACGGACGCCGAGCCGCTCAAGCTTCGAGAGCAGATAGTCCCGCTTCTCGCGGAAACAATTCTGGATGGCGATCGTTTCTGCGACCACGTGCTCCTCGCTCAATAGCGGGATCGCCGCACGCTGGAGCGGCTTCGAACCGCCGCCATCCAAGAAGGAACCGGCGCTCGCGAAGCTCTCCATGATCGCCTTCGGACCGAGCGCCCACGTCACGCGCCAGCCCGGGTAGCGCCAGTTCTTCGTGAGGCCGTCGAAGACCACGATCGGGTCCTTGTCGACGTCGTCGACGTAGCGCGCGGCGCTTTCGACGGGGAGCTGCCCCGGACGCCCGCGGTAGATGTAGTGGGAGTAGAACTCATCGAGCAAAATCAAGCAGTCGAGGTCGCGTGCTGCCGCTACCCAGGCGTCGAGTTCGGCGCCGGCAACGAGCTTGCCGGTCGGATTGCACGGGTTGGAGAGCAGCAGCGCCGAGAGGCCGCGCCCCTCAATTTCGCGCCGTAGATCGTCCGGCGTAAACGAGTAGCCGCGCTCCCCTTCGAGGAGGATCGGGATTGGCGTGAAAGCCTTGAAGATATCGAGGAGCTCTTCGTAGGCGGTGTAGTCGGGGAGAAAATGGCCGAGGTTGATGCTCCCAAGGCTCGCCGCGGCGCGGGTCAGCGAGGCGCGGCCACCGCCGGAAACGCAGACGTTCTCCCAGGAGTACTTGGACGATTTATCTTTGCGATACAGGCGGTTGTACAGGTCTGCGATCGCGATTCGCAGCTCCATAAGCCCCGCGACTGGGGCGTACTCCTGGTCGTCGACGAGGACCGGGACCTCGCGCACCCGTGCGGGGGCACCGGCGATCTCTCCGGTGTCTGGCTGCCCCTGTCCGAGGTTACACCAGTCGGGGTCTTGCGGGGAAAACCCGGCCTTGACCGCTTCTGTGGTGACGAAAATCACGCCAGTCTTGGGGACCTGGCGAACCGCATGGAATTCCGTTTCGACGTGCACGCGGCGACCGTAGATCAACGCGCCGCGTCTTCCCCGACAAACGGCGGGCGCCCCCCGAGATTTCCTCGGAGGGCGCCCGAATGCCACAAGCATGGCGTGGAGTGTCAGAACGTCACGGAACCCTCATTTCGGGTTGAACAGAACGCGACCGTTCTTGTTCTTTTCGTATTCGGCCTGTGCGCGCGGGAGAATCGTCGCCGTGTCAAAGGCGAGATCGGTCGTCTTGTTCTGCGTCCAAAGATCGAAAAGATCCTGGAAGTGGGGAGATTCTTTGTAGAAGACCTGGCCACCCGGAATAACGTTACGTGCGATGGGGCCTTTGTCCGGGTCGACTTCCGCGACGAACCGAATCGCAGCACCCGAGGAATACGTATAGAGATCGTCGATCAAGCCGTGATTGCCGACGTCGACGGTACCGTCGCCGCCATGGCGAGCGATCGCCGGCATGTCGAGGCCGACCGGGAAGGGGAACGTCGATGAGACCGTGTGGAGCTTGCCCCAACGCCAGTTGGCCGGGTCGGTCCCGAGGCTCGCCGTCTTGGTCACGAAACCTGCAGCGTCGAGGACGGCCTTCGCAGCGAGTTCACGGCGCGTTTCGGTCCGATTCGCCGTCGTCAGGTCGTCCCACAGCGCCTCTTTCGTCGCCAAGGTGTTCGGCGCCGTGATCAGCGTTCCGAGGAGCTTGAGCACCTGGGAGCCGCCGTAGGTCACGCCGAGGGCGGCGGTCTCGTCGCCGATGGTGAATTTCGCGAGGCGCGTCGTGTAGAGCGCCATGGCGAGTGTCGCCCGCGAGTCGGCGAGCTGTTGCGCAGTTTCGCCATTGTTCCCGGCCGGCGTGTCGAAGGTCCACTGTTTGACGGCATCACGAAGAGGCGTTAGAGCAGCGCGAGCCTCGGGCGTCGCCGTACCGAGCATCGTCGCAAGTTCGGGGTGCGTTCCGGGGGCCGCGATTTCCTCGAGGAGGGCATTGACGCCTTCGAGGAACGTTGGCGCAAGCGCCTGGCCCCACTCGGTGACTGCGTCGGCTTGGATCGCCTGCATATCGTTCAACGAGAGCTTCTTGCCGTCTTTCGTCCCCGCCTGAATGCGCTTCGTGATCCGGCCAATCCGCGTGCCGGGATCGTATTCGGAGCCGAGGTAGGTCGGCGAGCCGTCGACCTCAGGCTCGTTCGCGGGGTCGTTGTCGGCGGTCACGCCTAGCGGATCTGCATTGGCCGTCACGAGGTAGCCTTTTGCCGGATTCTTCGCAGCCGGAGCGACCGTTGAATCGAAGTAGCCCAACCATTCTGCGCTCCCGTCGCCGGGGAGGACGAGCCAGGGCTTGGCCCCCTTCGGCCGCTTCGGAATCCGGATCGTCTGGGTCCACAGGATGCTTCCGCTGCGGTCGG
Organism: Sorangium cellulosum; assembly: GCA_020720045.1. GTDB lineage: Bacteria > Myxococcota_A > Polyangia > Polyangiales > Polyangiaceae > JAAFHJ01. Next base: position 10,930 of record DYPH01000028.1, read on the forward strand.
CCATGACCCAGTTCTGGCCGCCGTACTTGAAGTTCGCGTCGAGGGCTGCGCGCCCCTCGTCGACGGTCTTCGCGGTGACGAGCCCGTAGATCGCGGCGAGCAGAGGTGCGGGTTCGTAACCCGTGTACTTCATGGAAAGTTCTTGGGCGCCAAGTGGCTCCGGGACGCCTCCGGCGCTCCGAACGATGATCGGGCCGTGCTGGGGCACGTCGTAGATCGTGATTTCTTTCGTCGACGAGATCGCTTCCGACGAGCCGATATTGAAAGTCTCTTTGCGTTCGACGAGCTTGACCTCGGCCCCCTTAAACACGACGCACTTGCCACCTCCGGTGGCGCAGTCCTTCACCGTCTCCGCGTAGACGTCGGTCACGTCGACGTAGTTCACCGTCGATCCCCAGGCCATATTCTTGTTCATTCCAAGAATGATCAACGGAATGCCTGCGAACTGAACGCCCATGGCGTCGACGTTCTCGTCGCTCGCAACAAAGTGATTGAGCCAGAACACCGACGGCTGCCCCAGCGACAAGTGCGTGTCGTTGGCGACCATCGCGTGGCCGCTGGCCGAAAGGCTCGGACCGACAACCCAATTGTTTGAGCCGCGATCGGGATCCCCCTTTCGATCAAGGCCGACAGCACGGACCTGCTTCTCATCGGAACGGAGGAGCGCAAGCACGTTTTCGGGGAGCGCGTAGGGGCTCTTTCCTGCTTTTTTCTTACTCTTCGGGGAATTTTGGGCGACCTTCGCCTGGGCCCATCCGTCGACCGTGTACGTCGGATCAAACGGGGCAACTCGCGAATAGTCTGCGGAGAAACCGACCCGCGCCGCCTTCGCACTATCGGCAGAACCAGCGAACGTCTTGGCTTCCGCGGCAAGCATAGCGCTCCGCTCGATGTCGCCATCGGCGTCAAAAGCGAGGCTGAACGCCTGCAATTCTCCGAGGACCAGGCTGTCGACCTCGCTCCACGGTTTCACGGCGGACGCTCGATAGGCGAGGGCGAGCTGGACGGGCAGTTCCTTTTTCCCGGCCGCGAGTTCTGCCTGCCAGGCATTCACACCTGCCGCGAAATTCTTCAGAATCTTGACGAGTTTCTGATCGGCGGGCGTCGTCGAAGCTTGCAGATTCGTCCACGTCGTCTCCGCGTTCTTACGCATGTGATGCGTCCGGTACGCGATATCTGTATCGATCAATCCCGCAGAAACATTCCCCAATACTTCGGCGAGGGTACCGCTCGCTTGCCGGCGACCGAGATCCATTTGAACCCAGCGATCGGAGGCCATCAAATAGCCTTGTGCGTAGGCAATATCCGGCAACGTCTTGCCGTACATGTGGGGGATCCCCGCGTCGTCGCGGACGACTTCCACCGGCGCCGACAGGACTGTCGCCGTCAGCGTATCGGTCACGGGGACGGCGGCGAAGGGGCTCGGCGTCGGACCGGCGTCCGTGGTGCCAGCGTCGACAGGGGTAAGGGGATTCGGCTCTTCGGACTTGCACGCAGCGGCGAGAAGCAAGAGCGGTAGGGCGTTGCGAAGAGGACGGAGAATGTTGCGCATCGCCCCAGTAGAGTCCAATGCGCGGGCGTCGACCAGAGCCGCTTCGACGGACACCGGCGAAATTCGTTGGCGCAATGCGTTACGCCGCGCTCGGCGCCTGCGGAACTAGAAGGTGCCGCCCCCCTCAAGCCCTGGGTCGGCCGTTCCATTGTCGCCCCGCGTCGGGGCGCTCGCGCCGCCGGCCTTCGTCGCCGCAAGCTGAGCGTCGACAAGCCGCAGAAGCACCGCCGCCGCCCGGTCGAGGAGGGCGCTCTCCGTCGGTCCGCCAACAAGGGACAACGGCCAATGGACGAAGACCCGCGGCGTCGTCCGGAAGTCCCCCTTCATCGTCGTTGGCACCGAATTCGGCTTTGAGGCAACCTTCGTCGATGACTGCAGAAGGTTGATGGTCTTCTTCGGAGAATCCATCAACAGCCCGACCGTATACGTCACATTATTGCAAAGATAATCGTTAGAAGTCCGAGGGAATCCCGCATAGCGGACCCCCTCTACGATGTCGCCGAAGCCGGTGCTAGCCCCCTTGGCATCTCTCGATTGCGCCACGATTTCTGCTTCCAGTGCGCTTCGTACGGGCTTCCAAGAAAGAAGATTTCCTCGAGAAAATGGTGCGCCCGTGACCAGCGGAGCGGTGCCGGCCGCTGACGTTTTCGCCCCGACGTTCCCGGAGCCGTCGAGGTCTGCGCCCGCGCGATTCATTGCGCCGAGCTCAAGCCACAGCGGCTGCGTGGAGCCAGCGACGCCATTCATGACGACCAGCTCCGGCGAGAATGAATCGATTTCCTTGGCGACGAGAATCGCTGCAAGATCCCAATACACAGGCAAAATCATTCCGCAGAGATTTACCTTTGCGCCGCTCGGCAGCGTCACCAGGCTGGTGCCCACCGAGAGCTGCGGGCCCGGCGGATCGATGCTCCCTGCCGCTGGCGCGTCGGTGAGCGGGTAGGTCGCTGCCGGTACCGCGTGGCTCACCGTTCGGCCGGTGGCGTTGTCTGTGATGTACAGAAATCGCCCGTAGCCGCTCACAAGCACGCGGGGGTAGCGTGCATTTTGCACGCGACACCTGGGCTTGTAACTGTTGGCAAACGCTACATTTGCATCGTACTGGGCGCGCGCGACCGGTGATGACGTGTCGACTCGCACTTCGTCCTCCGCGCTGCCGCCCCCGTCGAGGTCACCGGTTTCGGCAGAACAGGCGGCCATCGCGATGGCGATCCCTACGGTAGCAATCCCGGTGCGCATCGCCCGAGACTGCCCGATCCGTTGCGCGGCCGGGAGATCCTTCCCGCGCGCCGACGATGAATTCTCCACGCGCCTGCGTTACGAGCGACGCCGTGCACCCGCTCCACGCGATTCTTCTCGGCATCGTTGAAGGCCTCACCGAGTACCTCCCGGTCTCGTCGACGGGCCATCTCACGCTCCTCTCCCGCGCGCTCGGCCTGGAGGGGGAGGCGGTCGACTCCTTTGATGTCGTGATCCAAGCGGGGGCCATCTTCGCGGTGGTCATCCAGTATCGAAAACTTCTTGTAGAGCGAATTCATGGGCTTACGAAGAAAGACCCGCGCGCGATCCGGCTCCTGTCGAACCTCGTCATCGCGTTTCTCCCGATGGCGGTCCTCGGGCTTCTGTTCCGAAAGGCGATCAAGGCCCACCTCTTTGGCCCGATCCCGGTCGTCGCCGCCCTTGGGTTCTATGGGGTCGTGATGCTCGTCACCGATGGGCCGCTTCGTCGCCGGGAGGCCCGACTCGCGGAAAAACATGCGCTCTGCACAGATCCCTCCGACCTGACCCCCAAGCAGGCGCTCGCCGTCGGCCTCGGCCAATGCCTCGCCCTCGTGCCCGGCACGTCCCGAAGCATGGGGACGATCCTCTTCGGCCGCATCTTCGGCGTTTCTACCGGCGCAGCCGCCGAATTCTCCTTCCTCCTCGGCCTCCCCACGCTCTCTGCGGCGACGCTCCTTGAAGGGTGGAAATCCCGCGGCGTCCTTGCCCACGACGTCGGCGCCCTCAACCTCGTCCTCGGGTTTGGGGTCTCGTTCCTCGTCGCGTGGGCGGTCATTCGCGGTTTCGTCTCCTGGCTTTCAAAGCACGGGCTCGCCCCCTTCGGTGTATACCGCATCCTTCTGGCCGCCTTCACGTTCTGGTTCTTGGTCGTCCGCAAGTGACCGTCGTCGCCGCTCCCCCGCGGGCTTTCTCCGTGCCGATCGGTGGACGGATCCTCGAAGGGGGGACTCCCCTTCCTGCAGGGAAATTAAGGGCTTGGATCTGGAGCTCGGAAGAAGACGTTGCCGAGTTGGATGCGTCATGCACGCTTTCTGCGCCGGCGACAACGGTCGTCTTTGTGCCGCCGCTTACCGGCTCCGCCGACGCTTCCGGGTACTGGAATCTCCTCCTCGGCCCGGGGCGACTTTTCCGCCCGTGGGCTCAGCGCCTGCTCGGCTTTGACCTGCTTGGGTCTGTGCATCATGCACCTTGTGTCGCCGGTCACGAGGCGCTCTGGCCGTCGGCGGTCGCCGAGGCGCCTGCCGCTTTTGCGCCGCTTCATCGCGGCAAATTGCTCCGTGAACGTGAGTGCTTGCCGGCGACAGTCACTCCCTGGGATCAGGCACGCGCCATTCGCGACGCACTCGATAGCTTGCACGTTGCATCCATCTCCCTCGTGACCGGTGGGTCGCTCGGAGGGATGGTCGCCCAATGCTTGGCGGCGCTCCTCGGGGATCGGCTCGCTGCTGTCGCGCCGATCGCCGCTCCGCTCCACGGCACCGCCTGGATCCTCGGCTGGAACCACCTTGCCCGGGAGGCGATCCTTGGCGACCCGAGCTACCCGGCGGCGGGCCCCGGTCTCTCCCTCGCCCGGCAAATCGCCAGGCTTTCCTATCGTTGTGAGGCCGGCCTCGCGGAGCGGCATGGTCGTGAACGGGCGGTCCCGCGGCACCAGAGGGTCGAAGTGGCGGATGGCCTCGACCCCCACGTGCCCTATCGCGTGGAGAGCTACTTCGCTCACACGGGCGAGAGCTTTCTCCAAAGCTGGTCTGGCGTCGATGCCGCCGCGCGCTACCTGGCGCTCCTTCGCGCGATGGATCATCACGATCTTGAGCGAATTCCGAAGGATGCGGCCCCGTTAGGTAGCTGGGCGCACGCCTTCCCGATCGGCATCGAGAGCGACCGCCTCGTGCCAGCCGCCGACGTCCTCGCCCTTCACGGATGGATGCAAAATGCAAGTATACCTTCGAAGGTGACGCTGCTTCCTAGCCCCCATGGCCACGACGGCTTCCTTCTGGAGGGGGCCACCCTTGCCCCCGCGCTCGGAGAAGCGCTCCGACATGGCCGCAAACGGTGAGGCGCTTGCCCGCCCACCGTGCGCGAATTGCTCTATGACTCGTCACTCCTCATCGCCCGGAGATCTCATCGCCATGCCCCGTCGCTCCGCTTCCGTCCTCGCCGTCGCCGCTCTGCCGCTCCTGGTCGCCTGTGGAGGCGCGACGCCGGCCCCTGTATCGCCGGTTGTCGTGGCGAAGGAACCGGAGCCGGTCGTTGCCGTGAAGCCTCCGGCAGCGGCGCCCGTCGACCCCTTTGCGGTGCCGAAGAAGCTACGGACAGAGCCGGCACCTAAAGAAGTCGCCGTCCCCAGCATCCCGGAATATCTCGCCTATTCGGCGAAGACGCCGGCGCCCGCGTCGTGCACGAAGGTCGCCAAGGCGGGCAAGAAGACCTGCGGAAAGACCCTCGCCGACGAGTTCGAGACCCTCCGCAAAGCCCTCGCCCAGAGCGATGTGGCAAAGCGGGACGCGGCGCTCGCCGGCCTGGAGGGGTGCACGATTTCCGACGCGTCGGTCCGCGCCATTCGTGCGGAATACATGGATGCATCCTGCAAAGATGCCGTCGTCGATCCCTACCTCGCTGCGCTCGCCAAGGACGGCTACGACCTGCAGGAGGCGCCCAGCCTTACGCTCGCTCCGCGGAAGAAGGGGACCACTAAACATCGGGACGTCCAGCCGGAAGTGCTCCACGCCCTCGTCGGCTATGGCGTCGCGAGCAAGCTGAGTCGCCTTGGCGCCGGCGCCCCGAGCTACACCGGTTCCGGGGCTCGTGCCGACGTAAAAACCTTTATTGAAGGTCCCTACAAGGGATGGCTCGTGGAGCAAGTTCGTGCCATTGATGAGGCGCAGGCGATCGCCTTCAAGCTAAGCGGCTACGGCCGTGGCGTCGCTGCATTGGCGAGTGGTCAGGCGAACTTACGTCTTGCCGAGACCTTCCGCGCCGCGCCGATTCCTCAGGATATTGCGAGCGATCCCGAGCTGAAAGAGACCTACGAACAATCTCTCGAAGGGGTCGTCGAACCGCGGAAGCGCCAGGGGCGTGATGCGTCGCTTGTTGCCCTGCAGACGCTCGCCGAAGACGGCGTCATTCGATCGCCGGAAGTCGACGCCGCCCGCGCCACGCTCGCACGCCTCTACGCGGGGCGGCGCATCGACGCCCTCGACGCGCTCCTGCTGCCGAAGCCCCCGGCGACGATCGCCCTTCATGGCGCCGTTTTTGGCCGCACCATGGTCGTGCGCCCGCCGACGAACCTCACCGGCATCTCCGATGCCCTCTCGCCGACGTTGAGCGCGGCGCTCCCGTCGCCGGGACCGACCCAGGACGCACTCACCGCCCAGCTCGGACTCACCGGGGCGCCCGGTCGCTTTGTCGCGTTTCCTCGCGCCGACCGCCACGATATCGTGCGGCCGTGGCTCCGAAGCTACGGGAATTTGCTGCTCGCGACGCACACATGGCGCAGCGTCGGCTACGACCAGGTGGTTGCAACCTACATCAGTCAGACCAGCTTCGCCGACGACGAGACGCGGGAAACGGCGCGCTTCTACTTCGCCCTCGCCCTCACTCTCCGGAACGGGCCCGACTCGCCGGCTGAAATGATGAGCGCAAAGACGCCCGCCGATTTGAACCTCGGCCACGTGGAGGTGCTCGACGCCCTCGAAGGGGAGCACAATCGTTTCGCGGGGGAGGCGGTCTACGACGCCGCGCTGCTCCTTGAGACGGCACCGCCGGAGAAGGCTTCTGCAAGCTTTTTCAAGGGTCTCGCCGCGCGGTATCGGAAGGCGGAAGGGCTGCTGACCGCCGCCGACGCAAAGGCCAAAGCCCACGATCGCGCCGCCGCAATGGACGAACTGGCGAAGCAGGTGGCGACGATGACCGGAGGGAAGTGATGGATGCCTACCTGGCGCTCCTCCAGCGGGTGCGCCTCGCCGGTCAGCAGAAGGGGGACCGGACCGGCGTCGGCACGCGCAGCGTCTTCGGCCACCAGTACCGCGTCGATCTGGCCGATGGGTTTCCCCTATTGACGACGAAGAAAGTACATTTCAAGTCGATCGTCGTCGAACTGCTCTGGTTTCTTCGTGGGGAGACCGATACCGCCTATTTGAAGCGGCACGGTGTAACGATCTGGGACGAGTGGGCTACGGCGGAACAAACGGGAAAGTTCGGCCGCTCCGAAGGGGATCTCGGTCCTGTCTACGGCCATCAATGGCGAAACTTTGGGGCGACGCAACTCCCCGACGGCACCTACGCCAACGATGGCAAGGATCAGATCTCCTGGGTCGTCGACGAAATCCGTCGAAATCCGAACAGCCGTCGCCTCCTCGTTTCCGGCTGGAATCCGAAGGAAGCGACAGCGGTTGCGCTCCCTCCGTGCCACACGCTCTTTCAGTTTCACGTCGCCGACGGCGCGCTCTCCTGCCAGCTCTACCAGCGGAGCGGAGATGTCTTCCTGGGCGTCCCCTTCAATCTCGCAAGTTATGCCCTTCTTACCTGCATGATCGCGCAGGTCACCGGGCTCCGGCCGGGGACGTTCGTCCATACCTTTGGCGACGCGCACCTCTACGAGAACCACGTTGCGCAGGCCGATCTCCAGCTTTCCCGCGTCCCGCGTCCGCTCCCGCGCCTCGTCCTCGATCCCACCGTTACCGATCTATTCGCGTTTGAACCGCGGCACATTTTAGTCGAGAATTACGACCCCTATTCGGGGATCAAGGCGCCTGTCGCGATTTGAGTGTCTCGTCCACCTCGTCGAGAAACGCCGTGATCTGTTGATGGACCGTAGGGGCATGCGTGATCGGCCCCATGTGGCCGGCCCCCGGGATACGGACTGCGCGCCCTTCCGGCATCGCCGCCGCGATCCGGTCGGTCAGGGTGCGTGCAGCGATCGGGGAGTGCTCCCCGCCGAGCAAGAGCGCCGGAATGGAGAGCGTTGCGTAGGTGGCCGCGGGGGTGCGGTCGCCGAGCAAACACTGCACCTCATCAAACAATTTCATGCCGTTGGCGCGGAACGATGCCCTTCCCGTTTCCGGCATCGCCTCCCAGGCGCCGGGGACGTTCCAGTAATCGACGAAGCCGCGGAGCCACCCCTCAAGGTCGTCCACAGCGGCTACTGGGCGCGCCGGCGGTTCGTCCAAGATCCCAAAAAGCGGCGGCTCGTAGGCGACGATCGACGCGATGTTCCGGCGGTGGAACGCGGCGAGAAAGGCGATCGCTCCGCCGTACGAGTGCCCTACGAGGTGCACGGGGCCGCGCGGCCCACTCGGAGGGGGCGCTTCGAGCTCATCAAGCAGGCGCTCCAGTGCGAGGACCTCCAGCGACGCATGGAAGCGCTCGCCGGCCGGCCACGGCCCGCTTTCTCCGTAACCAAGAAAATCAGGGACGTATACCTCACGGGATTCACTCAGTTCGGCGGCGAATTTCCGCCACTGACGACCAGACATGCCGCCGCTGTGGAGGAGGACAACGGGGGACTTTCGCGCGGGCCCGACCGAGGTTGGTGCGAAGTGTTGGACGGCGAGGCGCGGGCGGCGATCCAGGGGCATACGTGAATCGAGGCTTAGGACGATCGTCCTAAAAGGCAACGGCGTGCTAGCGTCAGCGCATGCGATTTCCCGGGGATCGGAAAGCACGCGGGCGCGCGGAGATTGTTGCAGCGGCGGGGCGCCTCTTTCGCGCTGACGGCTTCGCGGCGACCGGCGTCGACGGCCTCATGAAGGGGGCTGGGCGCACGGCAGGCACCTTCTATAGCTACTTTTCTTCGAAAAATTCGCTCTTTGGCGCAGTTGTCGCAGCCTCGATCGAAGAGACGCACTCCTCCCTTCTCGCCGGCCTCGAAGGGCTCTCTGGGGACGCGTGGGTTGCCGAAGTGGCGCGCCGCTACTTGAGCCGCGCCCATCGGGACGATCCCGCCCAGGGGTGCGCGATGCCCGGTCTTGCTGCGGAAGTTGGGCGGGCCCCCGAAGAGACGCGCGCCATCTTCGAAGAGCATGTGAAGGCTTTCGTCGCCCGGCTTGCAGAAAACCTAGGTGAAACCGGCCCTTCCGCGCCGCTCAGCGCGGAAGACCGAGCCCTCGCCCTTGTCTCGTTGTTCGTCGGCGGGATCGTCCTTGCGCGCGCGGTGAAGAGCAAGGGGCTCTCCGACCGCATTCTCCTTGCGGCCCGGCGCTTCGCGACCCGATAAGCGGGCGTGGACATTTCTCTCGTCGCGGCGATCGCGCAGAACGGCGTCATCGGTCACCGGGGGGCGATCCCCTGGCAGCTACCGGCCGATCTTAAGAAATTTCGAGCGATTACCATCGGTCACACCGTGGTGATGGGGCGGCGAACGTGGGAGAGCCTTCTCGCGTCCCCCCTCGTCGGGCCGTTGCCGGGGCGCCAAAATCTGGTCGTCTCCTCCTCGGCTATCTCGCATCCCGGCGTCTCCGTCGTACGATCGTTCGATGCCGCGATCGCGCTCGCCGAAGCATCGAAGGCCGCCGTGCTCTTTGCGATCGGCGGGGCGGCGATCTATCGGGAGGCCCTTCCGCGGGTCACCGTCGCCCACATTACCGACGTCGCGGTCGAGCCGATGGGCGACGCTTGCTTCCCCGCTTGGGATCGCGCGTTGTTCGCGGTCACCGAGGAAATTTCCTGGCCTGGCACGGCGACGTCCCCCGCCGCTGTTTACCGGCGCTACGTGCGTCGTTAGCGAGTCGGTCGCCGCTTTCGGCCGAGCAAGGTCGCCCGCGTGAGTGCTCCGTGCCCGTCGGGGCCGAGCTTGTCGCCGATCGCCTGGAGCGTCTTTTGGAGGCGGTCGCGGCGGAGCTTCTCGGCATCCTGGAAGAGCGTAGGACGAGCGTTCGACGGGGCGAGGTCGCTCACGTGGACGCCGACCAGACGGAACGCGCGCCCGTCGAGGGGGAGGCGGTCGAGGGCCTGCTCGGCGGCGCGGAAGAGGGTCGTCGTATCGCTCGCCGGCTCGCCGAGGGGCGTCTGCCGGGAAATGATCTCGAAGCGATCGGTCTTGAGCTTGATTGCGAGCGTCCGGCCGGCGAGCCCATTCCGGACGAGGCGTGCCGCAACCGTCTCCGAATGCTCCAAGAGCGCCCGGCCGACGTCTTCGCGGCCGCGGAGATCCTCTTCGTAGGTCGTCTCCGACCCGATCGACTTGGCCTCCCGCTCCGGGACGACCGGCCGCCCATCGATGCCGCTCGCCAGAAGCTTGTAGTGCACACCTACTTCTCCGATGGTCTTTCGGAGCCACTCGTCGGGGGCCTCCTGAAAATCGCCAAACGTCCGTAATCCTAGCGCTTCTAGGCGCGGCAGCGACTTCCCGCCAACCCCCCAGAGGCGCGTGGTCGGGAGTGGCGCCAGGCGCTCTTTGACGTTCTCTCGAAAGTCGACGAGCGCGTTCGGCTTTTCCAAATCGGAGGCGATCTTGGCGACGAATTTCGTGGGGGCGACGCCCGCCGAGGCGACAAGACCGAGTTCGTCGCGGATGGCGTCACGAATCTGGTGGGCAATCGCGACCCCGTCGCCGAAGAGGGCACGACTCGCAGTGACATCCAGGAACGCTTCGTCGAGGGAGAGGCCTTGAACGAGCGGCGTGAATCGATGGAAGATCTCGAAAACCTTTGAAGAAACTTCCGCGTAGCGCCGCATGCGGACCGGCAGGAGGATCGCCTGCGGGCACCGTCGGATCGCTTCTGCCATCGGCATCGCCGAGCGAACGCCGAAGCGCCGCGCCTCGTAGCTCGCCGCGCAGACGACGCCGCGCCCGCTCACCCGCTCGCCGCCGCCCGCTGCCGGTTCGACGACCTTGTACCCGCCGACAATCACTGGTTTTCCGGCCAGAAAGGGCTGATCGGCGATCTCGACGCTCGCGTAAAACGCGTCCATGTCGATGTGAAGGATCTCGCGCATCGCTCTCCGGCCGCCGGAACCGGCCCCGTCCCAAGGAGACTCCTAGCGGAAGTTCTCCGAGAAATGCGGCAAGATGAGTGGTCGCGCGGCTCTCCGGCGGCTATTACCGGCCGCCATGCGACTCCGATCGATCGAAGGGAACCGGCAGCGGCTGGACGGTGGGGCGATGTTCGGCAATGCACCGAAGCCGCTCTGGGAACGGTGGATCCCCGCCGACGAGAAGAACCGAATTCCCCTCGCGTGTCGCGCACTCCTCATTCAGGATTCTTTTCCGGATGGTCGTCCAAGAAACGTCCTTTTGGAGGCGGGCATCGGCGTCTTCTTTGACCCGAAGTCCCGCGAGCGTTTCGGCGTCGAGGAGGAGGCCCATGTCCTGCTGGCGTCCCTCGCGGCGGCCGGAGTCGCTCCGGAAGCGATCGATGTCGTTGTCCTCTCCCACTTGCACTTTGACCACGCTGGCGGCCTGCTGACCGCCTTCGAAGCAGGAAGAGCGCCGTCGCTGGTGTTCCCAAACGCGCGCTACGTGGTCGGCGAGGAGGCGTGGACGCGTGCGAAACATCCGCATTTTCGGGACAAAGCGAGCTTCATTCCCGAGCTCCCCGGGTTGATGGAGGCGAGCGTCGGCGGCCTGGAGGTGATTGTGCCCGGCGGCATAAGCGCCACGCTCGGTGCAAACTACACGTTTACGATTTCTCAGGGGCACACCCCCGGTCTGCTCCTCACGCGAGTCGCAGTTCCCCGTGGAAGTGGGCCCGCAGAAGGGGACCGTCCGGCGACCGCCATCACCTTCCTGGGGGACCTCGTGCCCGGCGCCCCGTGGGTCCATCTTCCGATTACGATGGGGTATGATCGTTTTCCTGAACTGCTGATTGAAGAGAAGCAGAAGCTCCTCGATGGCGTCATTGAGAGGGACGAATGGCTCTTCTTCACCCACGACCCGCGCTTCGCCGCCGCGCGAGCTACCCGCGACGAAAAGGGGAAATACAGCGCCGTCGCCCCCGTCGAAGCGCTCGATTGGTGACCGGCACTTTCATGCAAACGCGTTTGGTGAGAACTCCGCGCCGTCTCCCGCTTCGCGAACGGACGCGTTTGGTGAGAACTCCGCGCCGTCTCCCGCTTCGCGGACGGACGCGTTCGGGGAACCGGCGTCTCGCCGGGCGGCGACAATCGCGTGGCCGGTGACGGTAAGCACTTGAAAGCGCTCCCCTCTTCGACGCTTGTGTCTGCGCTCGCCGCCGCCGTGGTTCACGGGGCGCTCGTCGCAGCGCTTTTGCGTTTGCCGCCCCACCGCGCAATTGCCCCGCCGGCTTTCGAACCTGCCGAAATCCTCGTCGACGTGGAGCCACCTGCCGCCAAGGAAGCCTTGGCGAACGAGCGGGAGGGCTCTGGCTCGGCGTCGATGACCGGTATCGCGCTCAGGAATCGGCATCGGAGGGACGTTCAGTCCCGAGAACATCGGTCGCCGTCCGAATCGCATGGTGCATACACGGATTGTTTCCAGCGTCGCGGATTGACAGCGACCGCGGAGAATCAAGGACATTCGCCTTCCTGTGTGCTTACGTCCGTGCGGGATCCAGATTGTCATGGCGCGAGCAAAGACCGGCCTCGGAGCGCATTCTTCGGAAGACACCCGCCTTGCACTCATTCGGGCGGCAGAGCGCTTGTTTGCGGAGCGAGGCATTGACGCCATCTCTCTGCGCGAGGTGAGCGCAGAGGCAGGGCAGGGGAATAACTCTGCGGTTTCCTATCATTTTCAGTCACGCGAAGGGCTCATCGACGCCATTCTTGAGCGTCACTCCATTCCGATTCACAACCGGTGGGACGCCCAGCTAGACCTCCTTGAGCGCCAAAACGCGGTCACCCTTCGTCTGCTCGTGGAGATGTTGACGCTCCCGATCGTCGCAAAGCTCGACGACCCCGATGGCGGCTGGGCGTACCTTTCGATCGCTGCCCAGCTCTCCGTGAATCCGCGGATGCCGCTCGTCCACCGCCCCGTCGGGATGCGTCCTCCGGTCCTCCGCCTGATCGGCAGCATGATGCCCTTCACGAAGGCCCCCTTCGAGCTTCTCGCCTACCGCTTCGAGCGGGTCTCTTCGACGATCTACACCAGTGCCGTGATTTTTCACCGAATTGCGGTCGAGTCGGGCTCTGCATTTCCACGAGCAGCCTTTGAGAGCGACCTCGTAGACGCCCTCACGCTCGCGATCGAGATGCCGTCCTCATCGTCGACGCTGGCCGCGCTTGCGGGCGCGTATGGCATCGCGCCGCCGGCGCCGCCGATGCCGGTCCCCTAGGATTTCACCCCCCGCCGGAAGCAGCCGTCGTGCGTCCGGCGGACTTTTGTGCGCTGCAACACGAGGTTTCCGGAAATCGTCCGTGGTTGGCTTGTTTTCTCGGAGAATCGGTCATATTGCATTGCAACATTCATGGGCACCCCGATCCTCTCCACCGTCGCCCAGGCCCTCCGGCCGCCGATGATCTATAGCCTTCACGAGTTCCAGCGCCGCCTGCTGGAGCCGCTCGCCGAGTACGCGGATGTCTCCGCGCGCACGCTCCGCGATCCCAAGAACCCGCTAGCAAAACTCCCGCAACTTCGGCTGCTTGGGGCGAGCAACGCGCTCTTGCATCGCCTCACGAAGCGGTACAAGAAGCTGCCCTGGGGGATCGACGAGGTGCTTGCCCACGGGAAGCCGGTGTCGGTCGCCGAAGAGACGATCCTCGATGAGCCCTTCTGCAAGTTGGTTCGTTTTGTGCGCCGCAGCGAAGACGGCGACGTCGCCCGCCGCCTCGGGAACGACCCCAAAGTTCTCGTCTGCGCGCCGCTCTCCGGTCACCACGCGACGCTCCTTCGCGACACCATCCGGACGCTCCTCCAAGACCACGACGTTTATGTGACCGACTGGAACGATGCGCGCGACGTCCCGCTTACCGAAGGGGACTTTCATCTCGACGACTACGTCCACACGATCATGCGATTCATTCGCACGCTCGGCGCCGACCAACTCCATATGGTCTCCGTCTGCCAGCCGACGGTCCCCGTCCTTGGTGCCGTCTCGTTGCTCGCGCAAGCTGGTGAAAAGACTCCGCGTTCGCTGACGTTGATGGGTGGTCCTATCGACGCACGGAAGAGTCCCACGTCGGTGAATCTTCTCGCGACCCAGCATTCCTACGACTGGTTCGAGAAGAACATGATTCACAAAGTTCCCCGCGGCTATGCGGGTAAGGGGCGCCGCGTCTATCCCGGCTTCTTGCAGCTTACTGCCTTCGTGATGATGAATCCGAAGAATCACTTTAAGGCCTACGTCCGCTACTGGGTCGATTCCCTCAAAGGTGAATCGGGCGAGTCGGCGAGGATTACTCACGAGCGCTTCTACGACGAGTACAACTCGGTACTCGACATGGATGCCGCCTATTATTTGGAGACGGTCCGCGTCGTCTTTCAGGATTTCGCCCTCGCTTCAGGGACCTGGAACGTCCGTGGCGTGCGCGTGCGCCCTTTGGCGATCACCGAAACGGCGATCTTCACCGTCGAGGGCGAGAAGGACGACATCTCCGGCGCCGGTCAGACGGAAGCGGCCCACGATCTCTGCGCGAACGTCCCTGACGACAAGCGGAAGCACTACATCGCTGTCGGAGCCGGCCATTACGGGATTTTCTCGGGTCGCAAGTGGCGCGAGGGCGTCTATCCGCAGATCCGCGACTTTATTCGTCAACACGGCGGCGCGACGAAAGCGATCGCGGCGTCGAACGGCAGCGCCCACGCCAGCTGAGGATTGTTCCGATGTTTCAAGGCAAGACGGCACTCGTTACGGGGTCGACCAGTGGCATCGGGCTCGCGATCGCAGAAGCGCTCGCAGCCCAAGGGGCGAACGTTATCCTCAACGGCTTTGGCGACAGCGCCGGGCCTCGCGCTACCGTTGAGGCCGCTGCGGCGGCCGCTGGCCTTGGTGGGCGCGTCGGCTTTCACGACGCCGATATGAGCGTCGCTTCTCGTATTGAGCAACTCGTTGAGTATGCCAATGCAGAGTTTGATGGGATCGACATCCTTGTCAACAATGCTGGCATTCAGCATGTTGCCAACGTGGAAGACTTCCCCGTCGAGAAGTGGGACGCGATCCTTGCGATCAACCTTACTTCTGCCTTCCATACGACTCGACTCACGCTTCCCCGAATGAAGGAGAAGAACTTCGGGCGCATCGTGAATGTCGCTTCGGTGCACGGCCTCGTCGCGAGCGTCGGGAAGGCGGCCTACGTCGCCGCCAAGCACGGGCTCGTCGGCTTTACGAAGGTGACCGCCCTCGAAACGGCCCGAACGAACGTCACCTGCAACGCGATCTGCCCCGGCTGGGTGCTCACGCCGCTCGTCCAGAAGCAGATCGACGACCGGGCCGCTCGCGACGGGATGACGGTAGAAGCAGCCAAGATTGCTCTTCTTTCGGAGAAGCAGCCCTCCGCAGAATTTGTCACGCCCGCCCAGCTCGCCGCGCTCGTGGTCTTCCTCTGCAGCGAGGCCGGCTCCCAGATTCGTGGCGTAGCCTGGAACATGGACGGCGGCTGGACCGCCCAGTAAGTAACAAGTGTAGGATGCATTAATGTATCCTGCACTTGTTCTCCCGAAGTTGTCTGGTTTGGACAACGGGGCGGCGACGCGGCGCATCCCAACGGACCATGGCTCGTTACCTCGCCCGCGTTGCGACACCTCTGTCCGTCGAGACCACCTTCGACAAGCTCGCCGATCTGTCGCGTTTTTCGGAGTGGGATCCTGGCGTTCTTCACGGGCGCTGCATCCGACAAACGGCAGACGGCGTCGGGTCGATCTATGAGCTCCTGCTCGATGCACCCTTTGGGCGCCCGTGCCTTCGCTACACGGTCGATCGCTTCGAGCGCGCGCCGCAGCACTGTGTCATCGGGTTTTCCGGCGCCATCAACGGCCTGAAATCTGTCGATGAGATCCGCGTCGCCACGGAGGCCGACGGGACCGTTGTTACCTACGACGCGACGCTCATGACCCACTTTGCCTGGGGGCTCGGTGACCGTCTGTTGAATGTGTATTTTCGAAGACTTGGCGACCGCGCCGCCGTCGGCCTTCGCCGCTTTCTCGGAGGATCCGCGGTCGTTGGGGATGCCCGCGAACGGGGCCGCTCATGAGCCTCCTCGATCGCGCTCTTGAAGCGAGCGTCGTCGGCAGTTTTACGACGGTCGGCTACCGCCTGCGCCACCGCGCCGAGCGGCGTTTTTCCGTGCAAGATGCACCGATGATCGGGAAAGTCGTTGTCGTCACCGGCGCGACGTCGGGGATTGGGCGGGCTGTTGCGGAAGGGCTCGCGCGGCGTGGGGCGACCGTCGTACTCGTCGGCAGGGACAAGACTCGTGGGGAGGAAGCGCTGCAGGCGATCCGGGCCGCGACGGGAAATGCCCGTCTTTCCCTAGAGTTGGCCGACCTGACCGACCTCCGCGCGGTGGCCGATCTTGCGATGCGTTTGCGGACGAACCATCCGACGATTTTCGGATTGGTGCATAATGCAGGGGCTCTCTACGATCGCTTTCAACAGGTGCCCGTCTGTTCGCAACCGCCAGCGAAATTACTGGGTGCCGCGTCGCGAGAGAAGGTGGGCCCAACTCAACAAGGGCCTGTCCTTGAAGTGACCGCCGCTGGCCAGCTTGTTGGCCCCTACCTCCTGACGAAGCTCCTCTCGTCGGCCCTTGCCGGCGGACGCATCGTCTGGGTCTCCTCGGGGGGAATGTACACGGAGCCGCTCAATGTTTCGAAAATTCGAGACGTTCGCGCCGGCGAGTACCAGGGCGTCGTCGCCTACGCGCGCGTCAAACGGGCTCAGGTCGTGCTCAGCGAGGAACTCGCCATACAGATGCATGATGCAGGTATTTCCGTTCATGCCATGCACCCGGGGTGGGTGGAGACGCCGGGCGTCGCCAGCGCCCTCCCGGTCTTCCGAGCGGTGGTCGGGCCCCTGCTGCGCACGCCTGCCCAGGGGGCCGATACGATCGTCTGGTTGCTCGCGACCGCAGACTCGGAAGTTACCGGAACGTCAGGAAAATTCTGGCTCGATCGGCGCGCCCGCACGACGCACCGTCTCGCCAAGACCCGCCGAAGCGACACCCCCGCCGAGCGGAAGGCGCTTCTTGCGTGGCTCGAGGAAGTGACCGCCCCCTACGGCCCCGTCGGCGCGATCGAAATGCTGCCCGCGCCGTAGAAGGTGGGCTGGTCGGGGAAGGGGAGCCGTTGAGAAACGACGGCGTTCGCGCCAAAATTGAGGCGGAAGACGGCGCCGACCCCCGAGAATCCGTAGAGCACGTTGCCCCAATAGGTGAGGCCGTACACCTCCGGGTAGCCGACATCTCCCCAGTTCTTGACGAAGGCGCCCGTGCGCCCGTCGAACTCGATCAGGCAGTCGTGTTGGGTGCAGGCGACCTCCTGGCTGGTCCCTCGGACGGTCACGAAGCCGCGGCCGTCGGTAAGCACGACGAGGTCCCCCGACGATTCAAGCGCGCCCGGGAGCGCCGCGCCGCGGACCGTCGTTACGGTGCCGGTGTCGGTGTCGATCGCGATGTAGTTGGCTCCGTTGAAGCCGACCATCACTTCTCGATCGGCCGCGAGGATCCCCTTTGGGGCGAAGGCGAGTGAATTGGGATAATTTCCGCGCGGACCGACGAGGGTACAGTCGCCAGTTCGTTTGTCGATGCGGAAAAGTCTTGTAAATCCGAAAGAGATTCCACTCTGGGAGACGCCGTACATCTGCGAAGTTTCGTCGATAGCGATATCGAGGATTGCGCCATTACAGCCATTGAAATCAGCGACAACCCCGATTCGTTGGGTGTCGAGATCAAGCTTGTAGAGCGTGCCAGCCGTCTGTCCGAACACGACCGGTGCGAAGTCGTCAGGGTTCGCGTCGGGACCGGCATCGATCCGGGGGACACCGACGTCTTCTCCGCCGTCCTGCGCGGCATCGTCCACGACGACGTCGGGGCTGGCGTCGCGGCCAGCGTCGACCGCCACCGAGCCGTCGTAGACGGGAAAGTCCGGTTCCGGGGGGAAGTCGTCCACGAGGGCGCTCCGCGACCCGCAGGCCCCCGCGAGCAGGAAAAAGCCGACGCCAGTGACGCGTCGAACGCGGCGGAATGAGCGACTCATCCGAGGACGGCGAGCCGCGCGGTGAGTTTCCCTTCGAGCTCGACGAGCGCCTTGGAGAAGCCGTCGATCCCTTCGGAGAGCTTCTCGTTCGCCATCGCGTCGGCGGCGTGCATCGCGCGGAACGTCGCCTCATCCATGGTGATTTTGGCTTCTGCTTTGGAAGCAGCTGTGGCCGGGTCGAGCTTCCGCGGGAGTGGCCCGGTCGCCGCTTGAAGTTCGCTGAGGAGCTTCGGTGCGATGGTCAGAAGGTCGCAACCGGCGAGCTCGACGATCTCGCCGGTGTTCCGGAAGCTCGCCCCCATGACTTCCGTCTTGTGGCCGTACGCTTTGTAATAATTGTAGATTCGGGTGACGGAGATGACGCCCGGGTCCTCCGCGCCGACGAAATCGCGACCGTGGGTCTTCTTGTGCCAGTCGAGAATGCGGCCGACGAAGGGGCTGATCAGCGTGACCTTCGCCTCCGCGCAGGCGACCGCCTGGTGGAACCCGAAGAGGAGCGTGAGATTGCAGTGAATGTCCTCGCGCTCCAGCTTTTCTGCGGCGACGATCCCCTCCCAGGTCGACGCGATCTTCACGAGGACCCGCTCCTTGGCGACCCCCGCCGCTTCGTAGGCGGCGATGATCTCCTTCGCTTTCGTGTAGGTTGCATCGGTATCGTAGGAGAGCCGCGCATCGACCTCCGTCGACACGCGCCCCGGCACGATCTTCAGGATTCGGAGGCCGAATTCGACCGCAAGGCGATCGGTGGCGATCCCCACGACGGTGGCCGGCGCCGCCTCCGGTCCGGCGGCGTTTTTTGCGAAGCGGAGCGCTTCGTCGACGACATCCGCATAGGCCGGCATGGCCGCCGCGGCGGTAATCAGCGACGGATTGGTCGTCGCGTCACGCGGCACGAACTGCTCGATCGACTGGATATCTCCAGTGTCGGCCACAATCGTCGTCATCGTCTTCAGGGCGTCGAGGAGGGTTCCGCTCATAGGGCAATGTCGTACACCACCCTCCCGATCAGCGCTCCGAATTTGGCCGTGCATTGACTGGCCCGATAGCCCTTGCAGCGTGCCGAAACCTTCGCTGCCGTTCGCTGCACTCTTGGCCGCTATCCTCCCAGGATCGCTCTTTTTTCTTCCTGCGCTCGCCGCCGCCGACCCAACGCTGCCCGCGGCGCCGGTAGCGGTCGGTGCTGTGAAATGTCCCGGCGTTGTCGCCAAGGACCCGGCCAAGGAGACGACGACGGAGGCGACGTCGCGTGCATCCTGCACGGATGAGGCGAAGGCGGGGATCGCCGCCGGCCTGGCGGCACTCCCGGCACCAAAGGCGGGACTTGAGGTTTCGGCAAACGTCGAAAAGGCGGGGGTCAAAGGCGGTGAGGGGACCGCCCAAGTTGCCCTTCTCGTGAAAGAGAAGTCCTCGCAGAAGCTAGTTGCCGTCGTCCATGCGACGGCATCGGTGCGTGGCGGCACCGGAAAAGACTCGGATTTGCTGCGTGTTGCGATTCGTCGGGCCGCGGAATCGGCGGTGAAGCGGAGCGCGCCGGTGCTCGACAAGAAGCGTTGACGGTCGTCGTCGCCGGCCCCGCGACAGCCTTCATCCCCGAGTGCAAACGATCTCACCGCCTTCGGAAAGACTCTGGTAGTCGGAGTTCCGTGACGCGCGAACCGTCGCACACGCTCTTCCCGAACTCCCTCGACGCGTCCCGCACGCGTGCGAAGCCGTTCGGCAATTTTCATGTGCTGATCAAGCTCGCCGAGGGGGCGATGGGGGTCGTTTGGGTCGCCGCGCCCTGGGATCGCCTGACGCCGGAGTCACTTGTCGTCGTGAAGACGCTTCGCGCCGATGTCGCCGCCGGGCCCGAGGCCGAGGCGTTTCGGGACATGTTCCTTGCGGAAGCGAGGCTCGCGATGCGCCTCGAGCATCGGCACATCGTTCGTACCTTCGAAGCCGGATTCGTTAGTGGATCCGGATATTTCGCCATGGAGTACCTGCGCGGGCAGACGCTCCATCGCCTGCGGAGCAAGCTTCGCAAACACGGTTCCCTCCCCCTCGATGCCGAGGTCCGCATTCTCGCGGATACCGTCGCTGGGTTGCACTATGCACATACCCTGTGGGATGCGGATGGCGCGCCGCTTGGGGTCGTTCATCGCGACGTCGCCGCGCAAAACATCTTCGTCCCCTACGCGGGCGAGACGAAGCTCCTCGACTTCGGCGTTGCACGCGCTTCGGCGACCGCGGAGGCTCACGGCGGACCGATCGCCTTAGCTGGGCGCGTTCGCTACATGGCCCCCGAGCAGGCCCGTCGCGAGCGGAGCGATCCCCGTGGCGACATCTTCGCTGCGGGGCTGCTCCTTGCCGAGGCGATCACCGGCGATCGCTTCTGGAAGGACGGCTCCGACGACGCGATCCTCGAAGCGCTTCGTGAGAATCGCATCCCAGACCCTTTCCACGCCGACCACGACCCCGCCCTCGTGAAGATCGTCCGCGCCGCGATCCAGGCCGACCCCGACGCGCGCCCGCAGACGATTCATGCACTCCGCACTGACCTCGAAAGCTGGCTAAACCGCCGGCCGACCCGCGGCGATCTCGCACCGCTCCGCGGGACGATGGCGACGTTTTTTGCCGAGGAACGAGGCAAGGCGGAGAGGACGCTCGCGACTCTTCTCGAGGAGCTTGCGGGGACGGCCCCCAGTGCGCCGGCCCCCTCCGAGCACCGGATCCTCGCGGCAAAACCCCGGGAGGCACCGGTGTATCCTGCATCGGTCCCGCCGGCGACTTCTGTGCGTTCCACCGGCGAGCAGGCCGGAACTGGCGACGCCGCCCCGGCCCTCGAACTCGAAGGCCCGGCGCCGAGCGATGACTCGGCAAAACACGCGACCCCCGCCGTCGCTCCTCCCGAACCGCTGAAACAAAAGTCAACGTTTCCGGTACCTTTGGCCGCCGTTGCTCTGCTTGTCCTCGCGGCGCTCGGGTGGTTTCTCGCCCACCGGTGACGGCCCTGTCCGTTCGCGACCGCCCGCGAATGGGGCCCCAACGGCGTCGCGGTCGTCGGCGCGCCCAGAAATTCAGGGGCCCAACGAGAACGTGCCAACCGGCACCGACGACCAGGGATTTCCCGGTAGGAATCTGGTACTCGCGCCCCTAAGAGGCACTGCGTCAAGCAGCGTCTATCCCGGATTCTGACGGTCCCCGCCACTCCACCACCGCGGAAACGCGAACGGCGAGGTCCCCCGAATTCATTACAAGGTTGGCGGTTCTCCGCGTCGGTCGCGGGGCTCGCGCCGGCCGTCACGCCGAGTTCGCTCGGCGCCGCGAGGGAACCCACCGATGTCCACGAACTCCTTTGGCTCCAAAGCCACGTTGAAGGTCTCCGGCAAGGAGCACACCGTCTACAAGCTCTCCGCGGTCGAAGCGGTGATTCCCGCGGCGAAGAAGCTTCCGTTTTCGTTGAGGATTCTTCTCGAGAATCTCCTCCGTACCGAAGACGGTGTCTCCGTGCGGAAGGCCGACATCGAAGCGCTCGCCAAGTGGGACGCGAAGGCGGAGCCCGACACGGAAATCGCCTTCAGCCCGGCGCGCGTGCTGCTCCAGGACTTCACCGGCGTACCGGTCGTCGTCGACCTCGCTGCGATGCGCGACGCAATGAAGACCCTTGGCGGGGATCCGAAGAAGATCAATCCGCTCCAGCCGGTGGAACTCGTCATTGATCACTCGGTCATGGTCGACGACTACGGGAATGCGAAAGCGGCCGAAAACAACGCCGCCGTCGAATTCGAGCGTAATCTTGAGCGCTACCGCTTCCTCAAGTGGGGCCAGACGGCGTTTTCGAACTTCCTCGCCGTCCCCCCGGATACCGGCATCGTTCACCAGGTCAATCTCGAATTCCTTGCGCGCGTCGTGATGACCAATGACAAGAACGAGGCCTACCTCGACACCGTCGTCGGCACCGACAGCCACACGACGATGATCAACGGCCTTGGCGTCCTCGGTTGGGGCGTCGGCGGCATCGAAGCGGAGGCGGCCATGCTCGGCCAGCCGGTTTCGATGCTTATCCCGCAGGTGATCGGCTTCAAGCTCCTCGGAAAGCTCCCCGAGGGGGCGACGGCGACCGACCTCGTCCTCACCGTCACCCAGATCCTCCGCAAGCGCGGCGTCGTCGGGAAGTTCGTCGAGTTCTTCGGCCCCGGCCTCGCGAACCTCCCGCTCGCCGATCGCGCCACCATCGCGAACATGGCCCCCGAGTACGGCGCCACCTGCGGCATCTTCCCGATCGATGCGGAAACCGTTGACTTCCTTCGGTTTACCGGCCGCAGCGAAGAGCAGTGCGCCCTCGTCGAAGCCTACGCCAAGGAGATCGGCGTCTGGGCGGACGGCACCGGTGAGGATGCAGTCTACACGGATGTCCTTGAGCTCGACATGGGCACCGTCGTCCCGAGCCTTGCCGGCCCGGCGCGCCCCCAGGACCGCGTGAACCTGCCCGACGTCCCCGCCTCCTTCGACGGCGGCTTCACCGCCTACAAGGACAAGCTCGCGAAGGACGCGGCGAAGCCGGGCGCCAAGGCGAAGAAGCCGCTCCAGGTTTTCGACAACGATTTCGGGATCACGACCGAGCAGGCCTCCGGCATGGACAACGGCGCTGTCGTCATCGCCGCCATCACGAGCTGCACGAACACCTCGAATCCGAGCGTCCTCGTTGCGGCCGGCCTCGTTGCCCAGAAGGCGGTCGCCAAGGGCCTCACGACGAAGCCCTGGGTGAAGACCTCCCTCGCCCCCGGCTCCCAGGTCGTCCCCGAGTACTTGAAGGCGGCGGGCCTCCTTGAGCCGCTCGAAGCGCTCAAATTCTTTGTCACCGGCTACGGCTGCACCACCTGCATCGGTAACTCGGGGCCGCTCCCCGGCGTCGTCTCCAAGCAGATCGACGACCGTGATCTCATGGTCGCCGCCGTCCTCTCCGGCAACCGCAACTTCGAAGGGCGCGTCCACGCGGAAGTCCGCGCGAACTACCTCGCGAGCCCGCCGCTCGTCGTCGCCTACGCCCTCGCCGGCACCGTCGCGAAGGACCTCACCAAGGAGCCGATCGGCCTCGGCAGCGACGGCAAAGAGGTGTTTTTGAAAGACATTTGGCCGACGCGCGACGAAGTCGACGCCGCCATGAAGAAGGGGCTTTCGGCGAAGATGTTCAAGGACACCTACGCCAACGTCCTCCAGGGGGACGCCAACTGGGCCGGCATCGCCGTCACCAAGAGCGAGCTTTTCGCTTGGGAAGGCGACAGCACCTACGTCAAGCACCCGCCCTACTTCGAGGGGATGCAGAAGACGCCGGAAGCGGTGCAGCCGATCGAAGCGGCCCGCTGCTTGGCGCTCCTCGGCGACAGCATCACGACCGACCACATCTCGCCAGCCGGCAACATCAAGAAGGACAGCCCGGCGGGCAAGTACCTCACGGAAAATGGCGTAGATCCGAAGGATTTCAACTCCTACGGCTCCCGCCGAGGCAACCATGAAGTCATGGTCCGCGGCACCTTCGCCAACATCCGCCTCAAGAACCTCCTCGTCCCCGGGACCGAGGGGGGCGTCACGAAGCACGTCGCCAAGGACGGCACCGTCGGCGAGGTTACGAGCATCTACGAAGCGGCGATGCAGTACGCCGCCGAAGGGGTCGCTGCCGTCGTCATCGCCGGCAAGGAATACGGCACCGGCTCGAGCCGCGACTGGGCAGCCAAGGGGACGAAACTCCTCGGAGTTCGCACGGTTATCGCGGAGAGCTTCGAGCGCATCCACCGTTCGAACCTCGTCGGCATGGGGATCCTCCCCCTCCAGTTCAAGGCCGGCGAAAGCGCTGCGAGCCACGGCCTCACCGGCGAAGAACTCTTCGAAGTCGAAGGGGTCGTCGCCGCCATCACGAGCAACTTCGCCGGGGGCCGCACGCTCACCGTGAAGGCGACCGCCAAGGACGGCTCCGTCAAGCGCTTCGAGGCGACCGCCCGCATCGATACGCCGAAGGAGATCGACTACTACAAGCACGGAGGCATCCTCCTCTACGTGCTCCGTAACCTCGCAGGCTGATTCAAAAAATCGCCGAATCGGAACCCCCTAGCCCCGCAAGGAGCTAGGGGTTTCTTCCGTCAAATGCCCAATAGGGCCGGGACGATCTCGGTGGCGCGGCCGAGGTGGAGTTCGTCGAAGGAATCGGCGTTCTCGGGGCGCTCGAGGCCGACGTAGACGGAGCGGACCGCCTCCCCCTGGGATTGCCGGTAACGAATCTCGCGGACGAGGCCGGCGGCCGGGTAGACGGCGCCGGAACTTCCGATCGTTACAAACAGGCTACAGGCCTGCACGCGCCGCTTGATGGTGTGCATCTCAAAGGGGATTTCTCCGAACCATACAATGCGTGGTCGCTGGAGGCTCCCGCAGGGACAGCGTGGCAAGTCATCGAAATCGCAGCGCTCATCGTAGAAGGGGGCTTCGGTGCAGGCCTCTCGCGAGCAACGTGTTTTGAAGAGTTCGCCGTGCATGGCGCAAATGATCGACGTTGAAGCGCCGCGCAGTCGACGGTCAGTTTGCGCCTCCTCGGCCGCCTTCTGGTGGAGCGGATCGACGTTCTGGGTCGCCAGGAAGAGGCGATCGCCGAGGCGCGTTCCAACCTGCGCGAGGGCGCGGTGGGCGGCGTTCGGAGTGACGGCAAGCGCCGCCTTGCGACGGGCCGCATAGAAGCGCCAGACGAGTTCGGGGTTCGCCGCGAACCCGTCTGGGGAAGCGACCTCCTCGACCTTGTGATTCTCCCAGAGCCCTCCGGCGTCACGGAACGTAGCGATCCCACTTTCGGCACTAATTCCAGCACCGGTGAGGACGAAGAGCTGGGTGTGATCGTCGATCGGGAGCGGGGCGGTCATCGCTTGAGCCTACGTGAGCATGCGGAAACGTGCATGTTCCCCTCGACGGCCGCCCGCTGGTGGCGTGCGTGGCGGTTCCATGATTGAAGCCGTCGGGAGTCGGCGGCAGGTTCCGCCGGCACACTCAACGGCCGCGCGTCGCCGTGGCCCTGAAATCGGGAGATCCAGCGTTATGAGCCAGCTTCAGATCGACGTGCTTCGTGAAGGGACCGGGGAAGAGGCGAAGGCCGGGCACGCCGTAAGCGTGCACTATACAGGCACCCTGACCGACGGGAAGAAGTTCGACAGCTCCCACGATCGCAAGGAGCCCTTCACCTTCGCCCTCGGCAAGCGCCAGGTGATCGAAGGCTGGGACAAGGGGGTTGCCGGCATGAAAGTCGGCGAAAAGCGCAAGCTTACGATCCCCTCGACGATGGCCTACGGCCCCGGCGGCATCCCCGGCGTGATCCCGCCGAACGCCACCCTCGTGTTTGAAGTCGAGCTCCTCGGCGTCAAGTGAGCGCGAAAGGCCCGTCCGTTCGCGACGACCAGCGTCGCGAGAGACGGCGGGCCTACTTTGACCCGGGCCCGTCCGTTCGCGACGACCAGCGTCGCGAGAGACGGCGGGCCTACTTTGACCCGGGCCCGTCCGTTCGCGACGACCAGCGTCGCGAGAGACGGCGGGCCCACAAGGACAGGGGCCGGCCCGTGATCTTCGCCCTGGTCGCGTTGGTCGCGGTGTACGGCCTCTACGCCGCTTTCGTGGCGCGCAATCAGAACCGCGCCGTCTTCCCGGGGGCGTTTCAGGCGCCTCCCGGTGGGCAAATCGTTGGCGGTTCGCGACGCCCCTCGAAAGCGCCGGGGGCGCTCGTCTTCGAGCCGTCGGGCGCGCCTAGCGAAGCCGTCGCCTTCCTGTTTCACGGCAACTTTGAGCGCGCGGCTGGCGATGAGGCTGCCGTTCGCTTCTATCTCCAGCAGGGGTATGCCGTCGTCGCCATCGAGTATCCGGGCTATGAAAGTCCTGGAAATAACGACGTATTTGCGCTCTCCCCCGCCTACCCGCAGGCGGTGATCGACGACGCCTTCGCGACGGTTCGCGCCCTGCGCCGCACGCGTACGCTTCTCGATGGGCGGTCGATCGGTGGCTTCGTTGCCGTCGCCGTCGCGCGCAAGCTCCTCGCCGAGCAGCCATCCGCCGCGCCCGTCGAGGCGCTCGTCCTTCGGTCGACGGGAGCACGGCTGTGCGATCGTGCGTGGTCGGTCGGACTCCCACCCTTCCTCTGCCGCGTCCCCTACGACAATCGCGAAATCCCCGGCGAATTTCCGGTATTCGTCGTTCACGGGACGGCCGATGAGATCTTCCCGGTCGCCGAGGCGCGGCGCATCACGCCGCCGAATCCGCGCGGGGAGGTTCTCGAAGTTGCTGGGGGAACGCACAACACAACGCGCTTCTCCGCCGAGGAACTCGCGCGGTTCCTCGCAAAGAACGGCCTTCATCGTCCTCAATAATTACTGATTGAAGAGAGTGAGGATCTAGCGTGCGGCAGGGTACTTCCCGAGCTTCCTCTGGAGGGACCGCCGGTGGAGGCCGAGTGCCTTGGCGGCTTGGCTCACGTTGTGGTCGCAGGCGACGAGAACCCGCTGGATGTGCTCCCACTCGACGCGCGCCAGCGATGGGACCCCGTGGAGGTCGTCCTCGGCTTCCGTGGCTGCGTCCGATGGCTTTTTGCCGAGCAGCGCGGCCTCGATCTGATCGGCATCTGCTGGTTTTTGCAGGTAATCGACGGCGCCCGCCCGGAGGGCATCGAGGGCGGTCGCGATGCTCCCCCAGCCGGTGAGGACGACGATCCGTGTGGACGAGTCGAGCGCGTGCAGGTGACGGACGACCTCCAGGCCTGACCCATCGGGCATGCGTAGATCGACGACGGCGAACTCGGGACTTTCGCTGATCGCGCGCGCTTCGCCAACGCCGCCCGCCTCGATCACTTCCCAGCCGCGCTTTCGGAACGCTTGCGCAAGGCGCGGCCGAAAGACGCCGTCGTCGTCGACGAGGAGGCTTCGGAGGAGATCTTTCTCGGGGGCGGTCATCGCATCAAACTCCAGTCGTTCCGGGGATTTCTAGCGTTGCGGTGGTGCCGCGCGGCCTCCGTTCCTCCAGCGAAAAGCTGCCTCCGAGGTGGTCGGCGAGCGACTGTACGAGGAAGAGCCCGAGGCCCATGCCCGGCAAGGCCCCCTCGTCGGGGCCGCCTTTCGTCGTCACAAAGGGCTCGCCGAGCTCCTTCGCGACGACGGCAATCGTCGCCAGTGGCGTGCCTAACTCGTGGGCGGCCCCGGCCGCAAGTTGCCCCAATGCCAGAAGTTTCCCTTGGCGCGAGGCGCGTTCGCGGAGGAGTTCGAGGTCGGCCTCCTTCGCCGCCAGCGCCGCAAGGGCGCGAACGAGGAAGTAGGCGACGAGCGCAGCCGAAAGAGCGTACGCGAGCCACATCCCGACGAGGTGGCCGACGAAGCCGCCCGCATGGTGAATCGCGTGAAGGCCACGCGCCTCCGTGAGAGGGAACAGCGAGCCGTACGCGACCGTCGTCACGACCGCAAAACCGGCCGCCCACCGCCCGCCGAGGGCGAGCGCTGCCGAAGAGACGTAAACGAGATAGAGGACCGAAAACGGATTGGAAGGCCCGCCGGTCGCCGCCAAAGCGACGGTAAACAGGGAAACCTGGACGCCGAGGAAAAGTCCGACGTTTCGAGGGGTTGTGAGGGTGCGCGTGCCCAGCAGCGGAGCGTGTGCAAGGGCCATCCCGACGAAGCAGGCGGCGGCCGTGCCGTAGGCGTAAGGCAGCGCCCCGATGTGGGCCCCGGCAAGCGCCAACGCTTGGACGCCAACCGAAGCGAGCGACACGCGAAGCAACCACGGAACCGCGGACGGCAACGGATCCCGGGAACTCATCGACGGACCGCGCGATTGTCGAGGAAAATAGGCCTGTTTGGCGAAAGGGCGTTGAGCGTATACGCCGTCACAATAGCGCGGTTTCTAGGAGAGATTTCTTTCAGCGTCCCGCGACAAATCGTCGCGGCGGCGCTTGAGATTCCGTCGCCGCGGCCCGTACAGTCGGCGGTTCATGAACCGATGTTCCCCCGTCCTTGCGGCCCCCTTCGCCGCCTCTACGCTCCTTGCGCTGGTCGCCTGCACGACGGCGTCGTCAAGCTCCCCGGCCGATGCAGGCAAAGTGACCTCGTCGGGCACCGCCACCTCCGGCGGAACCGCATCGGGCGGCACTTCGGGCGGCAATCCGCCGAGCTGCACGCCGGCGGCGGAGGCGGGGGAAGTCTACGCGCTCGGCGCAAATGACCTTGGCGGTGATCCGGTCTCGATGTGCAACTTTCGTGGGAAAGTCATGCTCATCTTTAATGGCGCTTCCCAGTGCGGTTACACCCCCCAGTACAAGCCGCTCGAAACGCTCTATCAGACCTACAAAAGTCGTGGTTTTGAGGCGCTAGGGTTCCCCTGCAATCAGTTCGGTGGCCAGGAGCCGGGGAGTTCCAAAGAGATCTCCACGTTTTGCACCACCGAGTACCACATCACATTCTCCATGTTTGAGAAGATCGATGTGAATGGGGCGAGCGCACACCCCATTTATCAATGGCTCAAAGTCCAACCGGGCGGCGCCGGAGACATCACCTGGAACTTCGAGAAGTTCGTGATCAGCCGGACCGGTAAGCTCGTAAAGCGCTTCCCGCCATCGACAGAGCCGGACGCCCCGGAACTCGTAGCGACCATCGAGGCGGAACTCGCAAAATAACGGATTTTGCTCAGAAACTGGCGATTCGTCGGCTGCGCTCTTCCCGGTAGATGCGGAGGACGAGGGCCCCCGAGGGGCCCGCGCGAACCGCTTCCACGTTCGGGAGGAGTCCGCGTGGGAGGTCGGCGTCGGTGCCATAAATCGGCGCGAGCTCGCTCGGAAACGCGAGGGGGGCGGCGAGCGCCGCCAGCGTGAGATCGGCGGCGGTGAAGCGGTCACCGGTGAGGTACCGTCGCCCGTCGGCGAGGAGGGCATCGAACGCATCCAAGGTGGCGTCGAGCGTTGCCTGGGAGCGTTCTGCGCGTGCGCGATCGATTCCAACTCCTTTGCGAATTCCAAACGCAAGAAGCGGCTGACAGAACGCCGCCAGCCGCGCTTCGTAGCCCTTGGCGTTGCGAGCAATGAGCGTCGCGAGTGCCTTACGGTCGGGGAGCAAGTGGAAATAGGCGATGCGCCGCGTCGCCGGCCCGATTTTCTCGTCGGCAAGAGCGACCAAGCGCTCCACCTCGCTCGCGATTCTGGCGTCGTCGGGGAAGAGGCGATCCGCCTCCGCAAGCCGCTGATCGGCGTGGCGGAGGATCGTCGTCGAA
The DNA here is from genome assembly GCA_020720045.1 of Sorangium cellulosum. GTDB lineage: Bacteria > Myxococcota_A > Polyangia > Polyangiales > Polyangiaceae > JAAFHJ01. The sequence continues at coordinate 40,098 of DYPH01000028.1, forward strand.
TCGGGGACGACGGTGCCGTCGGTCACCAAGATCGGCACCTGCCGCGTCCCGCCGGCGCGTCGTACGGCAGCGGCGTGGAAGAAGGGGAGGTGGGGCTTCTCGACGAAAGGGACGCCGGCCCGTTCAAGAGCCCAGCGCGCCTTCTCGCAGTAGTGGCTGAACGGAATCGTGACGAGAGTGGCCGGCGCGTACATGCGCGTAACGTAGCCGATCGTGGGGTTTGGCGTCCCACCGTCGCGCCCGTCGGTTAGGATGCGCACCCCTTATGGATTTTGAGAACCTCGTCGAGCTCTCCGCACGCCGCTACGGCGGCTTCGTCCTCTACGCCAATGACGATTTCTTTGCGTCAAAGGACAACCTCCTCAAACCGGAAACTCCCATCTTCATTGATGGAAAGTACACCGAGCGCGGCAAATGGATGGACGGCTGGGAGTCTCGCCGTCGTCGTGTCCCCGGCCACGACTTCGCGATTCTTCGGCTCGGGCTCCCGGGCGTCATTCGTGGGCTCGTCATTGATACCGCATTTTTTCGCGGCAATTTTCCTCAGGCCGCGAGCCTCGAGGGGGTGAATCTCCCCGGGCAGCCGACCGTCGAGGAGCTGCTCGACGAAAGCCTCGTCTGGGAGCCGATCCTCGCAAAGAGCGACCTCAAGGGCGACTCGAAGAATGTCTTTGAGGTGGCTTCGGAAACCCGATTCACCCACGTCCGTTTCCATATTTATCCGGACGGCGGCGTCGCCCGTTTGAAGATCTATGGGGACGTGATCGCCGACCCGCGCTGGCTCGGACTTCCTGGGCGCGAGCAGGAAGTCGACCTCGCCGCCGTCGAGTGCGGTGCACTCGTAACCGATTGCAATGACAGCTTTTTCGGCTCTCGTCACAACCTGATCGGCCCCGGTCGCGCGGCGAATATGGGGGATGGCTGGGAGACGAAACGATCCCGCAAGGAGGCGCCCGACTGGGTCGTCGTCCAGCTTGCTGCCCTCGGGACCATCGAACGCGTCGTGCTCGATACTCAGCACTTTCGTGGGAATTTTCCCGAAAGTGCGGCACTTTACACGCAGGCGGTGCCGCCCGGCGTCGACCCGATGGCCCAGCCCGAAGAGGCCTGGACGGAGATCCTCCCGCGGACGAAGCTCCAGGCGCATACCGCCCACCGCTATGAAGAGGAGCTTCGCCCCCATGCGCCGGCGACTCACGTTCGCATGCGTATTTGGCCCGACGGCGGTGTCAGTCGGTTGCGCCTCTACGGCGTCGTCGCACCGCCCGGAAAGGAAGCGCAGACGCTCCGTTACGTGAACGCGCTCCCCCAGGGCTCCCGTGCGGAGCTCCTCAAGAAGTGGTGCGGTTCGACGGCATGGGCGACTGCGCTTGCGGCGAAGGCGCCCTTCGCCAGTGTTACTGCCCTTATCGCCGCCGGCGCAGAGGTTTGGGAAGGTCTGACCGCCGCCGACTGGCTTGAAGCGTTCGCCGCCCATCCGCGCATTGGCGAGAAAAAGTACAACAAAATGGCGATGGGGGAGCAGGCGAAGGTCGCGGAGGCGTCGTCGGACACCCTCGCAAAGCTCGCCGCCATCAACGCCGCCTACGAGGCGAAGTTCGGCCGCGTCTACCTCGTGTTTGCCAGCGGGAAGAGCGCGGAGGAAATGCTCGCGATCGCCGAGGCCCGAATTCAAAACTCGCCGGACGAGGAATTGATTCATGCCAAGAATGAACAATGGAAGATCACGGAGAAGCGTTTGAATAGCTTCTTCCGGAGGACGCCGTGAACAGCATCACGACCCACGTTCTTGATACGGCGAAGGGGAAGCCTGCCGCTGGCGTTCCGGTGCTGCTTGAGTTTCAGCAGACGGACGGTGCCTTCCACGAACTCGGTCGCGGCGTCACCGACGACGACGGTCGTTTGCGGACGCTCCTCGGCGGAAAGCCTGTAGAACCTGGCGTTTATCGAATCACCTTCGACACGACCGTCTACTTTGGCGACGCCGAGACCTTCTTCCCGTGGGTGACGTTCGTCTTCCGCGTGAAGGACGCGACGAGCCACTACCACGTACCGCTCCTCCTCGCCCCCTACGGGATCTCCACCTATCGCGGCTCCTGAGAGCGCCGTATTCAAAAAGAGAAAGAGCGCTCGACGCAAGGTCGAGCGCTCTTTTTCGTTTACGACTCTTCGAAACTCAGACGGTCTTGTTTGCCTTGCGACGGCGGAGGCCGAGGAGCGCGAGGAGGCCGCCGAGGGCGAACGGCGTCGAGGCGACACTCGCAGCTTCGCCCATCGAGCAGGAGAGGCCGCCCCCTTCGAGGGTGGTTGCACCGACGGTGTCGCCCGTGCCACCGGTACCGGCATCGGACCCCGCGCCGCTGTCTGTGCCTGCGTCACCACCGGTGGCGCCTTCGAGGTAGTCCTTGATATTGTTGTTGTTGGCGTCGCTGTTCTCGGCGCCGTCGAGGATGCCGTCGCCGTCCGAGTCGGTGTCGAGCCAGTTCTTCTTGCCGTCGCCGTCGACGTCGTCGCTCACCTTGGCCGCGGTCGCATCGGCGATTTCGTCCTTGGTGAGGATGCCGTCATTGTCGTCGTCGGTGTCGAGGGCGTCGATCTTGCCGTCGCCGTCGGTGTCGATCGGCTTCGTCGAATCGCTGCCGACTTCCACGCCGTCCTTGATTCCGTCGCCATCGCTGTCGGCGTTCTTCGGATCGGTCCCGAGCTTCGTCTCGACGGAGTCGGTGAGGCCGTCGGTGTCGCTGTCGGTGTCGCAGGTCTTGCTCGTCGCATCGCAGGCAAGGGCGCCTCGGCACGGGTCGTTCGCCGGGTTCGGCGTGCACGCTTCTCCGACGATGAGGCCGCACTTCTTGTCGCTACCGCATGCGTTGCTGCGGCACTCGGCGGCGAGCGTGCAAGATACACCTTCCGTCAACCCGCACTTCGAGTCGGTCTTGTCGCAAACGCCGCTTGCGCAGGTCACGACCGACACGCGCGGCTCGGCCCCTTCCGAGACGCACTTTTCTCCGTTGAGGGTGCTGTCGCCATTCTTCGCTTTTGCCGAGCAAGAACCAGCGCTTGCGCCTGCCGTCAGGCAGATGGGGGCCGCTTCCGTCGGGCAGGAATCGGCGAAGCCCTTTCCGGGCGGCGGCACGAAGTCGCTGCCGCAGGCGCTGCAGATTCCGACCGCCCCCTGGACGACGCAGAAGGGCTTGGTCGCGACGCCGCAATGGGCGGCGGCCGGGAGCGCCGCGTTCGTCCGGTTGGCGCCCGCTTCCGCCGGGTCGCTGTCGGGGAGGCAGTCATTGTCCGAGTCGAGGTCGAGGTAGTCGGGGACGCCGTCGTTGTCGCTGTCGATGGTGCAGTCGTCTTCGACATCGTCGAGGACGGTGTCGCCGTCGGTATCGTTCGGCGCGATTTTCGCCGTCGTCTGGAAGACGAGGGCGGTAAGCCCCTGGTTTGAGTCGTTGGTACGGAATTCGTACTTCACGTTGGTGTCGCCGTCGGCGATCTGGCCGACAAGATTGTACAATTCGTCGTCGCGACGGCCGTTCGAGCCGCTCGTCGTGAGGCTGTCCCCCTTGAGGCCGACGGCGACCGCGTTGTCGGTGGCGCCGAGGCTTCCACCGGTCCACGCCTGCGCTTGCACATCGGCGGCACCGTCGTCGGAACCGCCCGCTTTCGTCGTCAGAATCGTTTCACCGGCGCCCGGGCTAATCACGATCCGGTTCAGCGCGGCCGCATTCGCGAGCTCGGAATCGAGCTCCCAGGCGACGGAGGCGGAAAGCGGGAACACTTCCGCTTTCGGGTTGTTGGCCGGGCAACGGTTCGCGACTTCTTTCGCGAAATTCAGCGTCCCCGTCTCGTTGCTGCCGACGGAACCGAGGTAAATTCCGACATTTCGGAGCGGGGCCGACGGAAGATCGTAGGCGACGACCAGGGTGTGCCCGGTGATCTTCGGCACATCGAGGTTCGTGTCGAAATTCTCGCGACCGACGTCGCCGCGCTCCTTGATCGGGATTTGAACGACGCCGCCCGGAGCGACGGGGAGGAGCACCTTCATGGCCGCGGTCACATCGGTGACGAACGACGCGTAGGAGGTGTCGGTCGCGCCACGCGCATCCGGGTTCCCCTGGAGCGTGCGGGTCGGGTTCGCGCCGTCTCCGAGGATGACGACGCGCGACGGCGTTCCTGCCGGCGGGGCAGGGACCGCGCCGGCGCCGTAATCGGTAACGCCCGACACGAGGTACGCCTTGCGGACCGTCGCCCCCTTCGGAAGCTGGATCGAAAGCGATCCGACGGCGAAGTCGGTCGGCGTGCTGGAGCCGGCCCAGGCATCGACGACAACGCCGCCGCGGAAGGACTCGGAAAGCGTCTGCGTGAGTGCGGCGTCGGCGCGAACGGGGGTCGCGAGAACGGCGCCAGCGGCGGCAGAAGCGAGGATGGCGGCGAGGCCGGTGCGCGAGAGAAGGGAGCGGAAGGAGCGGGGGGTTTCCATCGCGTTCCGCTCTAGCTCAATCACCTATCTCCGCAACGAGGGACCGGTCCGCGCACAGCAAAAATGCGTCTCAGGGGCGCAGGCTCGCCGAGATGAGGCCTCCAGTATACAGCGATCGATGCCGCCAGGCTGCATTGTTCGTAATCTTCGGTCGTCGCGCGTTACGTGCGGCTCCCGCGCCCCGAAGCGTCGCCGAAACGCTGGCGGGTTTCTTCGAGGAGCGGGTCGTCGTCGACGATCCCAAGGGCGGCCGCCCGAACGAAGAACTGAAGGAGACCGCGCCCGGTCGCGGCATCGTCAAACTCGGCACCGACGCGACTCGCCCGCGCCTCCCCTTCGAGGAACCGTGAGAGGCGGCTCCGCGCGCCAGGCAGCGCCTCGACGAAGAACTGAGTCTGTGCAACCCGGTGGGAAATGAGCTGCATCGGGTGAAGGACCCAGCTCTCATAAATGCCAAAGCGGAGTGCATGGGCGACGTCGCTCGCGTGCTGACGAAAGGCAGCGGCGACGACCTGTGCATTTTGCATGCGTTCGTCGTCGGAGTTCGGCTGCTTGTAAGGGGCGATCGGAAGCGTTGTTGTCGCCCCATCGGAAAGCTCGACGTCACTGCCGCCGAAGGCGAGTGCGAGGAGTGTGCGGGCGTGGTCGAGGATCGGATGGTCGGGCCGCTGCGCCACAAACGGAATCCCGGCACCGGCGGTCAGATCGTAGGAGCCGAGGTGGACGGCAATCGGCCGCGCACGCGCAGTCGCTGCCGCCGCGATCGCGTGAAGTTGTGGAATTCCTTCTGAGAAAAAGGCAGGAGTCTCTGCCATCAGCTCGAGGACGCAGCTGTGTTCCGGGAGGCCGAAGGACTGCTCCAATGCCGCGAGGAGTGCCGCCGCGGCCGCCGCTTCCTCGACGGTCTCGACTTTGGGAATGGTGACGCGGACCGGCACCTTCGCCGCGTCGAAAAAGCGGTGGAGCGTGCGTACTGCACGCAATCCGCTGCCGCCGGCTAGACGTTTGCATCGTACACCGATCAAGCGATCGCCGAGTCGCCCGGCGGCGACGAGCGCAGCAACCGCCGCCCCGGCGGCCGAGGCGTGGGCATCCTCCTCCTCGTCGCTTCGAGGGCCATAGCCATCTTCAAAGTCGATGCGGCAATCGGCGACTGGCTGACGGCGGAGCTGGGCGTCGACCCGTCGGTGGATCTCCTCCGCGTGCGATGGAGTGACGCCAAATACGGTGGCAAGCGCGTTGCCGTCGGGCAGGTAGGTTGCGAAACCGTTTCGGGAAAGTTGTTCTAATTTATCAATAGTTTGTGCGCTGAAAAGGTGCGCGCCCCCGTACACGACATGGCTCGGCGCCGGGCGCCGTTCGCGAGCAGCCTCCCGGAGCGATGTCGCGTCGGACGTGGGGAGCTTCTTCAGGGTCTCTGCCCACGCAACCTCGGAAAATGCGCTTTCCATCGCAGCCGACTTACCGCGAAAGCGCTAGATCGTCCCCGTGCATCGCCCCCATATTCTGCTGTTTGCCGCCCTCGCGCTCCCCGTCGGGATCCCGTTCCTTGCCTGCGGAACGGTCGGCGACGCGCCGGCGGCGCTCGAGGATGCATCCTCCCCGCGACCCTGCCTATTCCCGAATGCGCCGGCAAGTGGCGCCCCCTTCGTGCGCACCGATGTGTTTGGCGAGCTGGGGATCGCGCAGCCGCTCGGCCTCTACGAGCCGATTGCTGGAATGATGTTCCTTCAAGAACGCGGGGGAAAACTTCGAAAGTTTCCGAAGAATCAGCCGACTGTTGCAACGACGAAAACCGTCTTTGAGATCCCCGCCACGCGCATCGACCTCCGCGGGGAAGGCGGCTTTCTCGGCGTCGCCTTTCATCCGGACTTTCCGACGACACCGAGGATTTATGTAAGTTACACATATAGCGTCGATGGGGGCCAAATGCGCAGCGCCGTCGACGAAGTGAGCTCCACCGATGGCGGCGAAACGTTCCCCTACGCGAGCCGCCGTGCGCTAATTGATTTTGCACAGCCGTTCACCAATCACAACGGCGGCGCGCTCCTTTTTGGGGCCGACCGGCGCCTGTATATCGCCTTTGGCGATGGGGGATCGGGGGGCGATCCCCAGGGGAATGGGCAAAATACAAACGTGCTTCTTGGTAAGATTCTTCGGATCGATCCGGCGCCATCTGGCGGAAATCCTTATACGATTCCTGCCGACAATCCGTTCGTCGGTCGCGCCGGATTTCGCCCGGAGATCTTTGCCCTTGGACTCCGCAACCCCTGGCGATTTACCCGGGATCGCGAAACAGGGGCGATCTTCGCCGGAGACGTCGGCCAGAATGCCTGGGAAGAGATCGATCGGATCGTTTCCGGCGGAAATTATGGATGGAACACGCGCGAAGGGCGCCATTGTTACGGAAGCGATCCGTGCGACGCTGGCGGCCCCTTCGAAGCGCCGCTTGTCGAACATCCGCGTTCGGAAGCGCGCAGCATTACCGGTGGGTACGTTTATCGCGGGGCTGCCATCCCCCAGTTACGGGGAAGATACATCTACGGCGACTACGTGACGGGCAACCTCTTCGGGTTTGATCCCGCGGCAGGTACGGCTGCGACCCCCGAACTTCTCTCGACGGTTCCCGGCGGCGATGTGGCGGGATTTGCAGAAGATCGCGACGGGGAACTCTACGTGCTCCGGCTTGCCGCTTCGCGGATCGAGAAGCTTACTCTCACCCCTCCTGCGGCGGTCGCCGACCCCTTCCCGGCGCGTCTCTCGGAGACCGGGTGCGTCGTCGTCGACGGGCGCGGCGCGACGCCAATCCCCGCGCCGGCACTCGTGCGCTATACACCGATCGCCCCGTTCTGGTCGGACGGCGCCGACAAGGACCGCGCTTTCACCGCGCCAGCGCCTCTCACCGTCGACGCCGACGGCGACTATCGTTTTCCCGCCCTTGGCGTGGCGATGAAGACCTTCCGCGATCCCGCCGACCAGCGCCCCCTCGAAACGCGGTTTTTCGTCCGCCACGCCGACGGAACCCATGCGGGATACACCTATTTGTGGCGTCCTGACGGTCACGAGGCCGATCTCGCACGGGGCGGCGAAGCGGTCCGAGGAACCAGTGTGCAATACACGCTTCCCAGCCGTGGTGACTGCATGACGTGTCACCAGGAAGCGGCGGGCTACTTCCTAGGGCTTGAGGCGGCGCAGCTAACGACGCCCGTGCGAAAATCAATGGAAGATCAGGGCATTGTCGCCGCGGTTTCCGCCGTCCCGCGGACCTTGGTCCCCCCCTTTGGCGACGGCGACCTCGCGCTCCAGGCCGCCTCCTACCTTCATAGCAACTGCGCCGGTTGCCACCGCCCCGGCGGTTCCGGTCGCGGAGACCTCGACCTTCGCGCAGAAGCAACACTCGCCGCAAAAGGGTGTGACCGGCGCCCAGAGACGAGCGATCTCGGCGTCGCCGATGCCCGTGTGATCGCTCCGGGGGCCCCCGAACGCTCGGTGCTTGCGCTTCGCATGCGACGGGCTGACGTCCGCATGCCTCCGCTCGGAGCGCGGACGACCGACGCTACCGGGATCGCGCTCGTCGAACGCTGGATCGCGAGCCTTGCGCGGTGCTCGAACTAGTCGGTTTGGCCGACGACCACGGCCGGTAGCGCCCCGGAGATACGCTCGAGTTCCTGAAAGAAATCGGCGAAGTCGGCGCGTCCGCGAAGCGGGGCCTCGATGGCCGCATAGATGGCGCGGAGGCGCTGTTCGATCGCTTCGAGCTTCTCATTCTGGAGCTGAATCGTCTCGACGAGCTTCGAGCGCTCCCCCTCGATTTGCATCGCCATTTGGTTCGATGCGTTCCGGAGCGCGGTGACCTGGAAGTCGATGTCGGAAACCGTGTAGTTTGCAGCAAGCATTCGGGCGCGTGCCTCTTCCAGGTGCACTTTCGTTTCCCGCCAGGCTTCGACCAGATCGCCGGCGGCGTGGTAGGCCTCAACAAGCTCCGTGTGCGGGTGGGCGAAGGCGGCTCGGCCCTCCCAGTCGACGACGTGCTTGTGGTGCGCGACGTAGGCGAGCCGCGCCTCCTCGACGTAGCGCTCCAGCTCGGCGACCGCGTTCTCTGCCGAGCGATGATCGTCGCGGGCACGAGAGGCGTCCCCGCCGAGGTTGTTCATCGCTACGCCGAAGCGATTTCTCGCCTCTAAGTAGCGCTGATCTACATCCCGAATTTGTGTTTCAGTGGCGAAAATATGCTGTTTGAGTGCCTGCATATCCAGTGCCACCGTACGGGCCTCGGCGAGATCACCTGCCACGCTCGCGGGGACGTTGTCCGCGGCCCCGAAGGCGCTTACGAGGAGCTGACCAAAGGCCTCGACGCGGCGGGTCCAGCCTTCGACGCGCCCGTTCGTTTCGGGGGCGTCGAGCGTCTCCGGTTCGATGACCGTCTCTGGCGGCATCGAGAAGTCCTCGTCCTGGGCGAGGGCGGCGAGTTCCGCGTGAATCCGGTGGGCATCGACGGGGCGCTGCTTGGGATCTTTGGCGAGCATTTGAAGGATCAAATTCACCAAAGGAACCGGAAGCTTCGGGTTCAGCGCGAGCGGGTTTCGCGGCGCCTCGGAGAGGTGCTTTAGGAAGAAGCTCGCGACGTCCTTCGCTTGAAACGGAAGGTGGCCCGTAGAGACCTCAAAGAAGACGACGCCGAGGGCGTAGATGTCGTCGGCGGCCGTCGTGTCTTTCCCGCTGATCCGCTCGGGGGACATGTACTGGGGCGTCCCAAAGAGCTCCCCCTGATTGGTGAGGCGCGTGTCGGCCATCGATCGGGCGATGCCGAAGTCGAGGAGCTTCACGACCTCGCTGTCGTCCTTCTGGGGACAAAGGAAGATGTTCTCCGGCTTCAAATCGCGATGAATGACTTCGAAGTCGTGAGCACGGGCGATCCCCCGCGCGCATTGAATCATCACAGCGAGCGCGCGATCGATCGGAAGCGGGCCTCGCGCGACGACCTCTGCAAGCGTCTCCCCTTCGAGATGCTCCATGACGATGAAGGGGCACCCCTCTTCGGTCTCCCCCTGCTCGTAGATGGTGATGATGTTCGGATGGGCGAGCTTTTGGGCCGACCGCGCCTCCCGCCGAAAGCGCTCGATGGTGATCTTGTCGCCGGTGAGCTGCGCGTTCATCAGCTTGATCGCGACCTTACGGGCCGAGTGCTTCTGGGAGGCGAGGTAGACGGTCGCCATGCCCCCCTCGCCGATGACGTCTTCGATGACGTAGCGGCCGGCGATGGTCTGCCCGATTCGCATGTCCGCGATACCACTTAGATTTTCGCCATCCAAGAAACAGGTCTGCGCCTCGTTCGGGTAGCGCATGGCACATTTCGGGCAGGTCTTCATCGCGGCGGTGACTCTACCCCGATCGGGACTTGGCCACGTGCTAGGGAATCGTAGATACTTGAGATGCCTGCGGCGCGCGCCTCTTGCGCGGGCCGTGAATAGGCGTTTCGCCTGCGGCGTTCCCCCTCCCATGCGCTCTATGGTCCGTCTTCGCCCCGTTGTCGCCTCCGTTGCCCTGCTTGCCGCCTTTGGTTTCGTCGCGGTCGCTGCCTTCGGGGCCGCTCCGCAGACCCAATGGGCTGGGCGCGTTGCCGTCGCGGGCGTCCCCGTCGCGAGCGAGAGTGAGGCCTCCGCCGAGGTTGAGCGTCGGAGTGACGCCCTCAAAAAGACTGAAATTCGCTTCCGAATTGCCGGACGCGACGCGCCGATCGCGACCGCCGATGCTGGCAGCCTCGGCATCACGGTCGATCGCGCGGCGACCATGCGCGCAGCCACGAGTGCCGCTTCGGGGCTCACGCTCCCCCAGCGGTTTTCGTCGTCGCCGCGCCAAGAGATTCCGATCGCCTACACACTCGACGACGCGTCGTTGCTCCCCTTCGTCGGGCGCATCAAGGAGGCGGTCGACGAACCGGCAACCCCGGCGCGCCTCGACCTCGACGCCCACACCGTGGTTGCCGATAAGAACGGCAGATCGGTCGACGCCTACGCGCTTGCCGAATCGCTGCGGCAGGCGCTCGCCGAGGCTTCCGGAACGGATGCCATCGACGTCGCGATCCCCTTCGTCTCCTACCCGCCGCGTCTCACCGCCGCTGTCGTCAAAGCGCTCGATATTTCAACGGTTGTCGCCGAATACGAGACCCACTTTTCCCGGGGTGGCGACCAGTCGAACCGCGGTCAGAACATCGACCGCGCCGCCGCCCGCCTCGACGGCCTGATCCTTGGCGCCAATCAGGTCATCAGCTTCAACGACGTCGTCGGCGATCGAAGCGAAGCGAACGGCTTCAAGCGCTCCTGGGAGATCTTCAAAGGGGAGATGGTCGAAGGGATCGGCGGCGGCACCTGCCAAGTCGCATCGACCTTCTACGCGGCCAGCTTTTTTGGCGGTCTGGACGTCGTCGAGCACTTCCCCCACTCGCGCCCCAGCGCCTACATGCCGATGGGCTTGGACGCGACGGTCGTCTTCCCGTCGGTCGACCTCAAGCTCCGAAATCCACACCCGTTTCCCGTCGTCGTCCACACGAAGACAACCGCGAACAGCCTGAAAGTCGAGCTCCTCGGAAAGGAGCGTCCGGTGACCGTTGCGTTTGGTCGCGACGTGAAGGACTCAATCCCGTTTCCTCGAAAAGTGACGGAAGATCCGTCGCTTAGCGGCAACAAGGTCGTCCGCAAGCAACATGGCATCAAGGGGTATCACTTGGACCTGGTGCGTACGCTTCGGTACACAAGCGGGAGCGAACGGGTCGAGCGCACGCGCGGCTTCTACCCGCCGACGACGGAGATTTGGCTCGTCCCCCCCGGTTTCGACGTCGCCAAGCTGCCGGCGCTCCCGACGGAGACCGAGGAAAACGCCACGACGCCGGAGGCGAGCCCGTCCGCCGATGGCGCGCCGACGGCGGCGAACGGACTCCCCGATCCCGAACTCGTCATTGTCGAGGGGCGCGGAACCCACGCCCCCTCGGCTCTTCAGCGAAATCCTGGCAAGCGCTTCGCGATCACGCGCTAGGTAGCTGCTCGGAATTGCAATTTACACGGGATGTGATCAAAGCAATG
>DYPH01000270.1 GCA_020720045.1 Sorangium cellulosum
TGTAATCGGAGGACCCGGGCCTTTTTGTAATCAGAGCGCCCGGTCTGCACCGCCCCCTCGGACCCACCTCGGACCGATTGGCGTAAAGTGCCACAGGACGGCGGTCGCCTTTCGTGTCACCGTTGCTTCGGTGTCCCCTCGGTTCCAAAGTGCCCGCTTCTGTTCGATGTTTGCCCTCCTCATGACCGCGGGCGGGGCCCTTTTCTGCTGCGGAACCCCCTCCGCCGCCCCGACCGCCGACGGCGGCGCGCAGGCCCTCGATGCCGGCCCCCGCCGGGACGCCAGCTTCATCGACCTCGACGGCGGCCCCGTGGTTGACGCCGGCGTCACCGGCGACCAAATCGGCTGCACCCCGGAGCCGGCCTGGCAGACGGTCGCGCCGTTTTGGCCCGAGTTCCCGATGCAAGTCGCCCCCCAGGCCGCCTGGGCCGCGGCGATGCTCCCCGAGCAGCCCTGTTCGAACGGCCAGGCCCGCTGCACCGAACTCGCCGTGCCGCCCCAGAAGAGCTCCACCATGCAGAACCGGAAGATCTCCCCGTACCCGATCGGTCCGGAAGACGCTGCGTTCCAGTTGGCCTACCTAGGTGACCGCAACTACGAATCCTGCATCCGCGTCCTCGCGATGCAGCCCGGCCCGAGCGGGGCCCGTGTCGTCGGCGCCGCACAGACTGGCGGCGCCCTTAGCTTCCCCGGCATCGACATGCTGCCGTCCCTCGTGGTGGGCCATCCGGTGATGGGGGCGAACAACGAACAGCCGGCGGAAATCCTCGTCAGCCCCTGGGAACGGTACACCCCCCGCTTCAAGATTTCGACGCGCGTCGAGTACCCGGAGACGCGGACCTCCCAGAACCGCATGTACCTCCTCGACACCTTCCAGCGGGAGCTTGAGGTCCGCGACGCGACGACAGGGGCGCTCTTGGCGGCCGCCCACGTGCCCGAGGAATTCAACACGATCAGCATGCAGTTTGCCGTCGGCGGCGACCTCTGGATGGAGGTCACGCGCGCGGGGACCGGCGTCGAGCTCTGGCGCGTCGACGACAAGGCGGCCTTCACGCCGATGCTCCAGAAGGGCCGCACCTCGCTCCTCGGCTCCTGGACCGACGGGCAGACGCTCTTCTGGGTGGAGCACACAAACCGCACGGCGCCGGCGAAGTGGGAACGGGTCGAGCTCTGGTCGGCGCCTTTCCGCAAGGATCCGGTCGCCCTCGGGTCAAGCGCGCGGCGGGTTGTCGATCTCACCGCCACCGGCCAGGCCTTCCGCTCGGTCGCCCACGCCGGCTACTACGCCCTCGTCACCCGGGAGCAGGAAGTGCTCGTCGTCCGCGCCCGCGATGGGGCCCTCCAGCGGATCCCGATCCAGGCGCCCTGGGCGGCGTTGTCGGTCCCCTACGTCGACGAGTCCTCCGTCTGGGTGAATCGCCCCTACGGCCCCGGCGACCCCGGCGACCCCGGCGGAATCATGAGGATCGGCCTCGCTCCGTGGCCGTGAACGGCGTGTGTGCGCGTCCGCCCGGAGCCGCCGCTGGCGGTGAGGAAACGGCGCGCACGAATGTAGCTGCCCGCAAGAAAGGTGGAACCGATGAAAAACGTTGGAAAATGGATGGTTGGACTGGTCACGGCCGCGAGCGCCGCCCTCGGCGGGTGCAATGACGATGGCGGGTGCGACTCGATGTACGAGAGCTTCGACATCACGATGACCCGCGACTTCGCCTTCACCCCCGAGCAGGCGGCGACCTACACCTTCACCGTGTGCTCCGACGCATGCACAAAAGTGACCCCGTCGGTCGCCGCGACCGCCGACGGCAAGGCGCGCGTGACGGTCGTCTTCCCGGTCCACGAGTCGCGGGAGACGGTACCGGTGACGCTCACCGTCGAGAGCGGGATCCCCTTCACCGGGACGACGGTCGTCGCCAAAGTGACCGCGACCGTCGAGTACACCCAGTACAAGTGCCAAGGGGAGCCGACGAAGCTCGTGATTTAACGCTCGCTTCCCGGACTACCCGAACAGCAGATTCACCTGATGGCTGGATTTAGAGACATAAAAACAAGTGCTTGGGCTCATTCGGGAATCGCCGAATGAGCCCTTTTGCATGCATAGCGCACGGAGAATTCGCCCTCCCACCAGCAGATCCACCTGATGGCTGGATTTAGAGACATAAAAACAAGTGCTTGGGCTCATTCGGGAATCGTCGAATGAGCCCTTTTGTATGCATAGCGCACGGAGAATTCGCCCTCCGACCCGTCACTTCCGCCTCTCCCGCCCCGAAATCCCACTTCTCCCCCCAAATCCCCCTCTCCAGCT
>DYPH01000271.1 GCA_020720045.1 Sorangium cellulosum
CGCGCCTCCTTCGAAGTGGGGAGGCGCGACACGACCGCGCGCACGGTGACGTTTGACCCCATTGGAAAAACACCCTGCGCTGGACGCGCGGGCCCCCAGGGGCGACCGGGGAGCACCTTGCGAGGCGGCATGAGGCACCCCACAGGACGCCCCCGGACGTGCCACGCGAGGGGCGATGCTCCGGCTCGCCCGAGTGCGCGAGGTTCGAGAGGCGATCGCAGCTCTACCGCCGGGGCTTCCTTGCCGCGCACGTACGTTCGAATGCTGGCTTTCCAGCTTCATCCTGGGCAGGGCTCCGCACTCACGACCTGGAGACTCTCGAGGTGATACGCCAGGCATCGGCTGACGTTGAGCGCGAGCGCCTTGAGGCAGATCGCGAGCGTCACGCGTGGCTGCCCGCGAACCCGAAGCTCGCCGGCTCCCATCACGCCCTTCAGCACGGAGTTGGTCGACTCGATCCCGCTGCGGATCTTGTACCGCTCCTTGAATTCCGGCGTCTGCTGCTCAATCTGGCGCTTCGTCGTGGCCGCCTCCGCGGGCCGCCAGCCGAGTTGCCGCGGCCCGCCAGTGCGTCGCGCCTTCGTAGGGCATGCTGCTGCGAAGGGGCAACTCGCGCACGTCGCCGGATCGAACTCCGCCGCGACGCGCGCTCCGCCGTGCGTCCCCCACTGACGGGTCGGCTCATGCCCGGCGGGGCAATTCACGATCGACTCGAAGTCGCTGCTGAAGTCGAACCTCTCCAGCCCGAACTTCTCGCCCTCTTCCGCCCCGTTCTCGGGGGCGACCTTGGGCGCTACGTCCTCGACACCCACCACGGTCGGCTGCGCGTCGTTGCCCTCGACCGGGGCCGCCCATCGGTCGGCGGCCGGCGTACGATGCGGATCTTGCACCGGCGCCTGCAGGTCGACGTCGCGCTGGGCGCACGCGACGATGTTCTCGCCGCTTCCGAAGCCGGTGTCGGCGGTGAGCTCGTCGGGTCTCATGCCCTTCTCTGCAAGCCGCTCCACGACCGGTACGACGGCGTGCTGGTCGGACACATGGGCGCCGTTGACGTCGACGTCGGTGATGACCTGGTAGGGGTTCTCCTCGACGCAGGTCTCGGCGATCTGGGCCTCGTACCCCTTGCCCTTGTGACCATAGGTCGCATCGGGGTCGTAGGGGCTCTGCAGCGACTGCGACGAGATCTCCTTGGGTTCCCGGATCACCACGCGCTCGGTGGGCTCCGGCGGCTCGGAGGGGCTGTCCTCGTCGGCCGGCTCGTGAGGTGCGTCAGGCACCGCGGGCACGAGGACGCACTGCTCGTCGAAGAGGCGCTGCATCAGCTGGTAGGACGGGAGGGCCGTCACGGTGCTGTCGTCGCGGAACTTCGTGAGCAGGCGGTGCAGGTCGGTCGCGACGACCGGGAGGCGGCGACGGGCCTGCTCGCGCTTCACGTCGGCGAAGTAGCCCTCCCGCTCGAGGTAGCGCTTGCGGTACTCGGCCTTCACGGCCGAGAGCTTCTCCGGCTGGGCCGACTTGAGCTCCCGAAGGAAGTTGGCCAGCGTCTCCACGAAGAGGCCGAGTCGCGTCAGGACAGCGATGTTGGAGATGATGTGCGTCGAGTCGAGGCGCTGACGGGCGACGCTCAACCCGTCGGCCTGGGCGATGGCCGTCGTGACCTGGTCGAACACGGCCCTGGCGCGCTCGTTCTTCAGAAGCCGAACGCGGAAGTTGTGCAGGGTCTTCTGGCAGATGGAGGCGTCGGTCGAGACCACTCCGAGCGCGTGATGCCACTGGAGGTTGAACTCGAACTGCTCGAGCACCTGCTCGTCCGTCAGGTCATCGGCCTCCTTGAGGATGTGAAGCCCGACGAGCTGCTTGATCGACTTGTTCGGACGGCCATTGTCTTCGCAGAAGCACTCCCGGAAGGGCTCCTCGTCGATGAGCGGCAGCACGTGGACGCGGAACGCCTCTGCCCACGAGCGCTCCAGCCGAGCCCGCTTCTCGGGCGGCACCAGGAACCGGGACTCGAGCAGCGAGGTCTGCGGGGAGGTGCGTCGGAACATGGCGGGGACCGGGAGCGTGGGGTGGCGCGGGGACCTTCGAAGATTAGCACGGCGACAACTAGATCATCACATGGCGGCGCTTGGAAGTCGATCCCTCGTCCAGCGATGGGGGCCACTTTTTACGAGAGGGTCAAGACTTGCGGTCAGGAGCCGGTCCTCGACCCACCTGCACATCGGGAAACCTGCAAGGTTGACCTCTCCGCAAAAAGCCCCGATTTCGGGCCCCGGAACGGATGAACCTAGA
>DYPH01000029.1:0-29647 GCA_020720045.1 Sorangium cellulosum
TGGTTCCGACGTTGACGTGGGGCTTGCTACGGTTGAACTTCTCTTTTGCCATGACGACGGACTCCTTGGGGAAACGCCTCTTGAAAAAAAGGCGGTAGCCTATTTCGCCGAGACGCCTTTGCTGCTGCGCATTGCAGAAGCGGGCTACTTCGACGCAGGTACCGCGGGGAGCCCAAGACGGGGATTGAACCCGTGACCTCTTCCTTACCAAGGAAGTGCTCTACCACTGAGCTACTTGGGCGGGACTTCGTAACGAGAGCGGGAGACCGGGTTCGAACCGGCGACGTTCAGCTTGGAAGGCTGACGCTCTACCAACTGAGCTACTCCCGCAGCTCCGTACCTTCGAGGATTGCTCCTCGTCAATACGGCTTTTTAAGAGCGAGGGGTTGGACGCGCTTTTGGCGACGTCTTCCCCATTAGTTTAAGCGATTCAAGGCCAATGACAGGGTGGAGAGTGATGGATTCGAACCATCGAAGGCAATGCCGGCAGATTTACAGTCTGCTCCCTTTGGCCACTCGGGCAACTCTCCGGATTTTCACAACGTATCGCAGTCACATTCTTTCAGGATGCTCGCTTCTTTCGGGCGATGATCCTTCAAGATCGTACGAAGTCCACTTTTCAAAGAACATCGTAGAGCTAGCGATGGGAATTGAACCCACAACCGCCGGTTTACAAAACCGGTGCTCTACCAATTGAGCTACGCCAGCTTGATGGGGGCGCAACATATACCGAAGTTATGCTGCGTTGCAACGAGGGCCGCTCAAATCTCGCATCGGCTTGCGTGGAATCGCGTACCTTTCCGAGAGCGCGGCGGGAAGCGAAGTGCCTTTCCGAACGCGGCGCGACGGATACCCGTTCGCTCGGGGCGAGTCAAGCATTGCCGTTCGATGCGTCGTCCTTTTTTTCCCGATGCGGTGAAACGCCCCTCCCGGGGGCGGTGCGCCACACACTTCGGCGGTTCTTCCCGACTCCTCCACACCTTCTGACGCCTTCGTCCGTTGCAGAGCCCAATGACGCAGAAGAAGCCACCTCCCCCGGTCCTTGCCCTCGGCGCGCTGGTCGCCACCCTCTTTGCGGCGGGGATCGCGAGCGCGGAACCTCCCACGATTCCAGGCCCTTTGGAGCCGTGGGCTCGCTGGGTCGCTCCGCAAGGGGACGCCGCATGCCCGCACGTCCCGAGCGCGACGGAGCCGGCTGGGGCCGGGATTGCACTCTGCTTGTGGCCTTCGCGGTTGGCGCTCACCCTCGGCGATGCCGGCGGCAGCTTTGAGGGTGGGCTTCGAGCCGAGGCTAGAACCTGGGCTCCGCTCCCGGGCGACGCAAAACACTGGCCTCAGGAGGTCACCGTCGACGGCAAGCGAGTCGTCGTCCTCGATCGCGGCGGGCGCCCCTTCGTCGACCTCCTCCCGGGCGAGCATCGCCTCGCCGGGAAGCTCCTGTGGGAGGAGATGCCGCCGTCGATCGCCGTCCCGGCCGACACGGCGCTCCTCGACCTCACCTTGCGCGGCGCCGCCGTCCCCTTCCCGCAACGGGACGCCGACGGCACGCTCTACCTCGCCGAAACGAAGCGGGCGACCGACAGCGAGTCGCGACTGGATATCGTCGTCCATCGCAAGATCACCGACGGTGCGCCCCTGCTGCTCGCGACGCGGCTGCGCCTGGAAGTCTCCGGAAAATCACGCGAAGTCGTCTTTGGAAAGCCGCTCCCCGCCAGCTTTATCGCCCACGAACTCCGTGGTGGCCTTCCGGCGCGCCTGGAAGCCGACGGCAAGCTCCGCGTACAGGTCCGGCCGGGGACCTTCGAAATCCTGATCATCTCCCACGCCGACCACGAAGTCGTCGACCTGGCGCGCCCCGATCCGCAGGGCCTCTGGCGCGACGGCGACGAGATCTGGACCTTCGAAGGGGCCCCAACCCTCCGAACTGTCACCGTTTCTGGCGCCCCCTCCATCGATCCCAAGCAGACGACCCTCGATGAGCAGTGGCGCACGCTCCCGGCGTACATCGTCCCCAAAGGGGGGGCGCTCCACTTCGGCGTCGAACGGCGCGGCGACGCCGATGGCCCCGCCTCCGACCGGCTCACCCTTGTCCGCAATTTGTGGCTCGATTTCGACGGAAACGGCTTCACCACCAACGACGAAGTCAGCGGCACCCTCCGCAGCCGCAGCCGGCTCGACATGCGTGCACCTTACACGCTTGGACGGGCCGCGGTGAATGGTTCCGACCAGTTCATCACCGCCACCGACGATCCGGCGAGTGGCGGCGGGAGCGGCATCGAAGTGCGGGACGGCCGCCTCGTCGTGAACGCCGACGCCCGCCTCAACGCGACGCCCGCAAGCTTCCCGGCCACCGGCTGGGACCATGATTTTTCCAGTGTTTCCGCGACACTGCATTTGCCGCCCGGCTTCCGAATCTTTCACGCAAGCGGCGCCGACGAAGTCCCGGGGACGTGGATTGGGCGCTGGACGCTCCTCGAACTGTTCCTCGTGCTTCTCCTCACGCTTGGGACGGCAAAGCTTCGCGGTCGCTGGACGGCATTGCTTGCACTCTGCACATTTGTGATGACGTTCCCCGAGGCGGGGGCGCCGAAATGGCTCTGGGCAGCGGTGCTCGCTTTTGATGCGCTCGCCCAGTCGCTCCCGTCCGGGAAGTTCCGGAAGGGTTCCTCGTGGATCTTCCGAGGATTCCTTGCAATTTCTTCGATCGTTTCCATCGCGTTCCTCGTCGGTCACATCCGCGGGGCGCTCCATCCGGCGCTCGCCCACGACGAAGACTCGAGCTCCTTGCTCCGAACCCGCGACTTCGGCGCCAAGGCGGAGATGATGGAGGGTGGTGGCGCCATGCCGGCGGCGGCCCCGGTGTCTGCCGCCGAACAGGCGCCCACCGAGGCGAAAGCGGCGGAGGACCTAAAGAGTTCCTACGGAGGCGCCCGCAAAGACTGGTCGAATCGCGCCGCCGAAAAGCAATCGAACTCGACGGTTTACGACCCGAACGCCGCCGTCCAAACCGGCCCCGGTCGCCCCCTTTGGAGCGGCCATACGGTACCGCTTCGCTGGAGCGGACCGGTCGCCAAGGGGCAAGATGTGCATTTGTATGTCGTCGGTCCCGTCGGAAACGGGGTCCTCGGCTTTGTCCGCCTGGCGCTCCTCGTCGGCCTCCTAGTTCGGTTCCTCCCGGCCTTCGCCAAGAAGAAATTCGACGACGATCCGCCGGCCCCCTCGGCGGGGGACGAGAAGGATGCTTCCGAGGAAACCAAAGAAACTTCCAGCTCTTCCGACGATTCTCGGGCTCCCGCTGCGCGTGCAGTCCTGAGCGGCCGAGCGATGGCGGTCCTCGCTGGGTTGGCCCTCTTCGCCAGAACCGGAACGGCCCATGCCGACGTCCCGTCCAAGGAGGTTCTCGACGAGCTCAAAGGTCGTTTGTATCCTGCACCTACCTGCGGAACAAACTGCGCCTCTATCGATCGCATTTTCGTCGATGCGCGGGCGACCTCGCTCCTTCTTCGCCTCGACGTCGGCGCGGCAGCGAGCACCACAATGCCGCTCCCGGGCGGCGCAAAGGCGTGGACGCCCTCGCGCGTCACCATCGACGGAAAGCCGGCCCCCCTCGCCCGCGACAGTGCTGGAGTCCTGCGAATTCTCTTGGATCCGGGGCCGCACGCCGTCGTCCTTGAAGGGGCCTTCCCCGACGGAAATGCCGTGCAGGTCCCGCTCCCGCTGCTCCCCCACCGCGGCGACGTGAAGGCGGAAGGGTGGAAAGTCTCCGGCGTCCACGACGGCATCTGCGACGATACGCTGCAATTTACACGTATCGACAAGGACGAAGCCAAAGGGGATCTCCAGGCCGGCACCCTCCCCGCGCTCCTCGTCGTCGACCGAACCCTGCGCGTCGGCCTCGACTGGCGCGTCGACACCGTTGTTCAACGGAAGTCGCCGCTCGGCGCGCCGGTAGTCGCCGAAATTACACTGCTTCCCGGCGAAGCACCGACGACCGCCGAGCTCCGAACCGAGCGCGGCAAGGCCTTCGTCACCCTCGGCCCGAACGAAGCTGAGCGGAGCTGGACGTCGGTCCTCCCCGGCGCAACGCCGAACGCCGCCGCGACCGACCTGCTCTTCGCCGCGCCCAAAGATGCGTCTTACATGGAGATTTGGCACCTCGACGTCAGCCCGATCTGGCACGTCGAGTGGAGCGGAACGCCGGTCGCACGCATCGGCGAGCAGCCGGCCTTCTACCCCTACCCCGGCGAAACGCTGACCGCCCACCTCACGCGGCCGAGCGGAACGCCGGGTCGCACGGTGACCGTCGATCACTCGAAGACCGTCGTCCGCCCCGGCCTGCGTACGACCGAATTCACCATCCAATTCACGCTTCGTGCGAGCCGTGGCCTCCCCCACATCGTTACGCTCCCCGAGGGGGCACGCATCGACGGGGTGAAGGTCGGCAAGAACGAACAACCGCAAGATCGTGGCGGGCGCACCGTCCGTCTCTTGCTCGCCCCCGGCACGCAAGATGTTGAAATCCGTTTCCATTTGGAGACCGGCATCACCAACACCTTCTCGGTTCCTGCGATTGACCTCGGCACGGCGAGCGTCAATGCGACCGTAGAGATCGCCCTCTCCGACGCTCGCTGGCCCCTCTTCGTGAACGGCCCGCGCCTCGGCCCGGCGGTCCTCTTCTGGAGCCTCCTCCTCGTCCTCGCAATCGTCGCCTTCGCCCTCGACCGCTTCTCTCGCTCGGCAACCGTCGGCGCCAAGGTGCCGGTCGTCGGCTGGCAGTGGTTCCTCCTTGCCATCGGCCTTTCTCAGGTCTCCCTGCTTCTCGCCTGCGTCGTCGTCGCGTGGCTATTCGCCCTCGGTCGCCGCGCGGAGCCGAAGCACGATCCCGAGAGCAATCTCTTTAACTTGCGGCAAGTTGGCCTCGCCTTCCTTACTTTGGTCGCCTTGGGCGTCCTCGTCGGCGGGGTGACACAAGGGCTCCTCGGGCGGCCAGAAATGCAGATTGAAGGGAACGGCTCTTCGAACCTGAATCTCATTTGGTTCCAAGACCGCGCCGATGGGCTGCTCCCGCAACCCACTGTGTATTCGGCGCCGACCTGGATCTACCGCCTTGCCATGCTCGCCTGGGCCTCCTGGCTCGCCTGGCAGGTCGTCGCCTGGCTCCGTTGGGGCTTCGGCGCCTTCGGTCGCGGCGGCTTCTGGAAGAAGAGTGCGTTCGCAACCGCCGCGGGGCGCCCCGTCGCAACTGCCGTCGATTACAGCAAAGATCCGCGGTATGCCGCCTACTACGCGGCAAAGGCCCAGGCGGACGCCCAGGCCCAAGCGGACGCTCAGGCCCAGGCGGACGCCAAGGCCCAAGCGCAGGCGGTCCCGAATGCAGCGGCAACGACGACCTCGACGGAGGAAGCCACGAAAGAGCCGGAAACCAAGGGGGACTGAACGCGCCCCAAGAAACCAGCAAGGCCGAGGCAGCGATGCCTCGGCCTTTTTCGTGGACCTCCCTTGGCGATTCAAGCAGGTTCCCCGCGATGGTCTCGATTGCGCGACGCCTCGTCCTGCTGATGGTCCTCGCGACGGCGGGGTTCGCCATTGCAACCATGGCTCTTTTTCGCGCACGAAACGAAACCGACGCCGTCCGGAGCGCACGCGCCTTCGAGCAGGCGACCGCCGTCACCGAGGTGCTCGCGCGCAGTCCGACAATTGCCGATTCGGAAGCATCTACAAACCAAACACTTGCGCCGGTCTTGGCGCCGCTCATTGATGCAAGCGCCGGTTACTGCGACCACGAAAAGCTCCTCGCACACAGCACCGTCGCGCCGTTGTTTGATCCCGCAATGACGACGATGCCGTTGTCTCCGCCCGGCGAAACGCCGGATCGGAGAACGAGTCGGCCGCCGCCAGGCTTTGTGGGCCCTCCACCGGCGAATTCGCCGGGTCTCCTCCCCCTCGACCGCGACGTCGTGCTGAATGCATGCACGACCCTAAAGGGGACGCGCGCACAGGTGCGCTTCGCCGCCCCGAACGACCTGCTCTTCGTCGTGGTCGATCCACTCGCCGACGGCCGGGCCGCCTGGGCGCTCGTGCGGATGCCAAACCGCACGGCCGCGAGCGGGGCGTTGCCGCTCGCCGCAGGGTTAACGGCACTTCTGCTCGCGCTCATCGCCGGTTCTTTCGCGACGATGCGCACGCTCCGAAGCGACTCTGCCGCCCTCGCGGAAGCGCTTCAAGGCATCCCCAAAGACCTCACGACCCCCGTCCCCAAGCCGACGACGACCGAGCTCGCGGTGCTCGCCGACGGACTCCGGGAAATGACCCGCCGTCTTGGCGAGGCGAACGCCCGCGAGGCGTCGCTCCGCGCGCGCCTCGAGCACGAGAGTCGTCTGGCAGGGCTCGGCCGGGTCGTCGCCGGAGTCTCTCATGAAATTCGCAATCCATTGGCGGGCTTAAAGCTGCGCCTCGACGCGATGTTCCGGCGCGGTCTCGACGAACGAAACGCGCGCGATGTCGGCCACGCGCTCGCCGAGGTCGATCGCCTCGACCGCGTCGTCACGTCCTTTCTTCACGTCTCAAGGAAGAGCGGCGAGGACTCGCCATCTCTCGCGACGTCCGTCGCCCTCCATGAACTCGTTCACGAACGGTTCGATGCACTTCGACCGTTTGCCGCACACAAATCCGTTTCTTTTGATGCCCAACTCCCAACGACGTTCGCGACTATCCATCGAGACTCCGTCGCGAGGATGTTGGACAACCTCCTAAGAAACGCGATCGAAGCGAGTCCCCACGAGGGGGTCATCACGGTTCATTTTCATGCGACGCCGGAGGGCTTCCAGATAAGAATAGAGGATCGTGGACCTGGAGTTGAGGAGCAACACCGCAGTCAACTCTTTGAGCCTTTTTTTACATCGAAGGCGGACGGAACGGGGCTCGGACTTAGCCTCGCGCGGGCTGCGATGGAGGCGAGCGATGGTTCCCTTTCCTACGAAAGATCCGGCAACATCACGCGCTTCATTGCTCAGTTCCCCCACCGATCCATCACCAAGAACTCGTAAATGAAGCGTACCTCCGTCCTTATCATTGACGACGATCACTCGGTGCGTGAGGCACTCGCGAGTGCCCTCGATGAGGCGGGCTACGCCGTCACTCAGGCGGGCGGTGTGACAGAAGCGCGCGCGTCGCTCTCGGTCGCAGTCCCGCAAGCGGTCCTTCTCGACATTCGCCTTCGCGATGGGGATGGAATCACGCTCCTCCGCGAACTTCGAAGCGACCACCCGGCGCTCCCGGTGCTGATGGCGACCGCCTACGGCGATAGCGCCCGGACGATCGCAGCGATGCGAGAAGGGGCCTTCGACTACCTCACAAAACCTTTCGATTTCGACTATTTACTACAAACTCTCGCCCGAGCGGCGACCGGCCCAAGCGCCATCGATACGGAACGGCCGCGGCGCTCCGACCCACCGCTTCTTGTCGGCGAAAGCCCGGCGATGCTCGGTGTCTGGAAGGCGATCGGGCGGGCGGCCGCCTCGCACGCGCCGGTATTGATTACTGGAGAGACCGGCGTCGGAAAGGAGCTCGTCGCGCGCGCCATTCACACAAACGGCCCGCGCAGTGCCCGTCCGTTTGTGCCGATAAACCTGGCAGCGGTGCCGACTCCCCTTTTGGAAAGTGAACTGTTCGGCCACGAGAAAGGGGCCTTCACGGGGGCATTTTCTCGGCGATCGGGCCGTTTTGAAGCGGCGGAAGGTGGCACACTTTTTCTCGACGAAATTGGGGATCTTGAGCAAAGTCTTCAGACAAAACTCTTGCGTGTTTTGGAGGACAAGCGCTTTGAGCGGGTGGGTAGTACTTCGTCCCTTCCGAGCAACGTCCGCATCCTCACAGCGACCTCACGCCCCGTTCAATCGTTGCGGGAAGATCTCTACTACCGACTCGGCGTCGTCCGAATCGCCGTACCGCCGCTTCGCGATCGGCCGGAAGACGCCATCACCGCCGACCCAAGCGACGCCGCGACGACCGACGCCGCGACGAACGATGCTGCCAACGACAGCGGAGGCACCTCCGACGGCAGCGCCGCTCCATCGTGCACCCGAGATCCTGGGACGGCCACACGCGACGCCGAAGTGCTCGCGGCGGCGCAGGCATTTCTTGCCGCATTGACGGAGGCCCAACGAACGACTGCCGTCCTCGCACACACGCGGGCCAATGCGGAGCAATGGTCGAACCTACCGACGACCATGGTCAAGCGTAACGGGGTCCCCTTATCGCAAATGAGCACCGCCGCTGCCGACGCCGCGATCGCCTTGGTAAAGAAGGCGACCAGCGACCAAGGAGGGACGCTCTTCAGCGAACTTCGTGCCGCCGACGAGTACCTCGTCACCAACGGTGGTGCGAGCTCCAACGACTACGGAAAGGGGCTCTACTACATCTCTTTCATCGGGACGCCATCGGCGACTGATGCCTGGATGCTCCAGGTAGCCGGGCACCACCTTGCGTACAATTTCTCGTACAACTCGCAATGTACGAGCGCGACTCCTCTCTTTGATGCCGTCGAACCGAAGACCTGGAACGACGGCACCGCCCACGCGCCGCTCGAGAATCAACGCGCAGCGCTGACTGCCCTTCTCGCTTCGGTCTCCTCCGCATCTGGCGCCAAGCTGAGCGGAACTTATTCGGACATTCTCACCGGGCCGCCCGCCGGCAGCGGCGACACGAAATATCCGAATAGCCTCAACTATCCGACCGGTACCAGCGACCGTGGAGTCTTGGGATCTACCCTCACCAGCGAACAAAAAGCGCTCGTGAAGACGGCGATCGAAGCCTGGGCGAAGAACCCGGCAGACCCCAACGCCAATGCCCTTCTCGGTCTCTACGAGAGCGACGAGGCGCTGAACAACACATACATCGGCTATTCCGGCTCGAGCGACCTGAGCACCCAAAACTCCTACGTACGAATTGACGGCCCGCGCGTCTGGATCGAGTTTACCGTGCAGGGGGGCATCGTCTATCGCGGTCAAACCCATTATCACACGATTTGTCGGGATAAAGTCTCCGACTACGGCGCTGAATTCAAATAGGCAACAGGAGTCGTGGCTATGAAACGAGTGCATTTTTACGCTTTCGTTCTGCGCGGCGCACTCTTGCTGCTTCTCGTAGCATCGCCCCGAATTTCCTTGGCCCACCCGTCGCCGAGTTCCCGAGTGACTCTCGATCTCGGCGTCCACGAAGGGGCGCTTATCGCCGAGGTTCCGCTCGACGAACTCCAGCAAGCCCGTGCGGGGGAGCCGAGCGATGAAGCTTCTCTCTCCCGCTATTTTCAGCAGCACACTCATCCCGTCTCAAAGACGGGGCATGCATGGACGGTCGGTCGCTATCGCATCCGCGAAGAGGCACGAGAAGCGGGCCCGGTCGTGATTGCCGAGGCCGTGCTGATTCCCCCGCCAGGCGAGGCAAATGCGCCCTTTCTTCTCGGCTACGACGCCGTCTGCCATCAGGTACGATCCCACTACGTTCAAATTGGGCTTCGTGGTGACTGGTACGCGGGCCTCTTAGGCACCGAGGTCACTCCGGTCGCCACCCTTCATTTCTCAAAAACAGAGGTGACGATTCCCCGCGGAAAAGCAGATTTTCTCGAGGGAATGAAGCGCGCGATCACCCTCGGGGCGAGCCACATCGCGAGCGGGACCGACCACCTCCTGTTCCTCCTTGTGCTCCTCCTTCCGAACTTCGGCAGCCTTCGCAAGGGGAACGGTGCTGCGGCGCTCAAGCGGCTGGCCGCCCAGCTGAGTGCCTTCACCGTCGGCCACGCAACAACGCTTATTTTTGCTGCAAAGTCATGGATTTCGGTACCAACCCGCCCGGTGGAGATCGCCGTCGCGCTCTCGATCCTCGGTACGGCACTGGCCGTTGCGCAAGCGACCTTTGGGCGCGCACGCGACGCGGAAAAGGGGGGCGGCCCCTGTCTCCGTGGGCCCGCCGTCTCTCGCGACGCCGCTCCCAGTAATCGGACGGGCCCCCGCTACCTGCTCCCGGTGACCGGCCTGTTTGGTCTGATTCACGGGCTCGCGTTCGCCGAAGTTTTTTCGGGAAACGCCCCCGCGACGATGCGCTCCCTGTGGACGCTCGCCGCCTTTAATATCGGCGTTGAGCTCCAGCAAATCGTGATTGTTGCAGCGGTCGCCCCCTGGCTCTTTCTGCTCGCGAAGAGCCCACACTACCTTCTGTTCCAGCGTTTCACGGCACTGACTGCCGCTGGCGTGGCGCTCGTCTGGGCGGTGGCACGCGTCGGCGGGCTTTCGAGTGCCTGCGTCGATGCCCCGCTCGATGCGCTGACTCGTCACCCACTCCTCGCGCTCGGACTGCTCATCGGCGTCGTCGGGATCGCCCGGCGTCTGGGACCCAGCCAAGTAGGCTCGTCTCTCGCGACGCCCGAGGAACCTACTTCTTCTTCTCGAGCTTCTTCTGCTCGTCCTCTTTCGCCTTAATCTGCTTGTCGCGGAGGATGTCCCAGGCCTTTTGGACTTCTTTTTCGTCGTAGCCGGAATCGGTAATCAGTTTGTGCTCGTCGGCGATCGCCTGCACGATTTCGGCCTTCGTCGTCCGCGCTTTTTCGATCCAGTTCCCGCGATCGTCGATCTTGTCGCCGAGGGCGATGACGCGGTCCATCATGTCGCCCCCCTTCTCGAGGAGGACTCGGTAGCGCACGTGCATCATGGCGAAGAACAGCTCCTGGTCGTCCTTCGTCTTTGTCTTCTTTGTTGGCGGAATTGCCATGATGTCGCGGTGAATGTTCTTGTACATAACGCCGACTTGAAAGCCGGAGATCGCTGCCCACTGGGGGTCTTCACTACGAATTGCGTCGGTGTAGGAGGCCTGCGCGTCCATCAGCATTGCGCAGCGCTCATTGAAGTTTGTTAAAAAATCTTTCGTCGCGATCCCTTGAAAGGAGATCTTCTCGCTGCGGACGCGCTTCACTTCTCCGAGGCCGAACTTTAGCAGCGCAACGGCGACGGGGAGGCGCCCGGACGTGCCGTAGCCCTTCGCTTCGACGAGGTCGATTCCGTCTTGGATGTCGTGCATTGCCTTGCTGTCGTCCCCTTTGTGAAGGGTATTGAGAGCGCGTACTCCGAGCCCAAGAAGGCGAGCCATGTCATCATTGGAGCGACCCAGGAGGCTGACGGAAAGCTTCTCCGCCTCATCCCAAAGTTCAAGCTTCAGAGCGACGTTCGCGTGGCGCAGCTCACAGGCGCGGACGAGGGCGTCGGTCGGGTACTTGGTCTCAAGTTCGACGTAGCGAGCACGGGCCGTTGTATTGTCGAGGATTGCTTCGTAGGCGACGCCGAGATCAAAATAGACCTGTGGTGAAGGATCGGCCGCGCGAAGCGCCTCGAGGGCGACAATTGCCTCTTTGTATTTTTGCGCCAGAAGCGCTTCGGAAGCGCGAACATGCAGCTCTTTGATGGTCCCCGTCGTTTCGTTCGTTACGATCGATGGCGTCGCCTTCTGGGTCGTCTCCGGCGCGGCGGCCGGTTTTTCGGCGGCCCCTCCGCAGGCAATCATCGAGGCGGCAAGCAGCGGAAGGAGTGCATCGGTGCGAAGGCGCAGCATGGTGGCGCGACTGTACGCGAAACCGTCGCCCCCCGCCCGAAGACTCGGCGCATGCAACGGAGAATTGCGGCGAATTTGCTCGACACGACCCAGACGCGCGAAGCGGGAGACGGCGCGGAGTTCGATGCCAACGCGCCCGTCCGCGAAGCGGGAGACGGCGCGGAGTTCGATGCCAACGCGCCCGTCCGCGAAGCGGGAGACGGCGCGGAGTTCGATGCCAACGCCTCACGTCCGCGAGAGGCGGAGCGTCCGAGAGGCGACGAGACTTGCCACGACCGAAACGACGATCACGGGCAAGACGTGGCCGAGAAACAAATGAGAAAGATTCGCGAAGGTGCAGCGAAGCGTGATGAGCAGTGCGCCGAAGCTGCCGGTCACAGACCCAAACGCCGCGGCATGCAGGGGGACGTGCTCGACGATGCGGCCACGTCGGCTCCAAATCCACGCGGCGAGCGGCGGGAGCGCGAAGGCGACGGCAAAGAAGAAGCAGCGGCCGTCGTGGTTGTTCGGTCCGTCGCACTCGACCGTCTGCGGCCAGATCCATTTTCCAAGCAAAACAAGAGTTCCCAAGAGCGTGGGCGCGGCAAACGTTACTGCGACGAGCAGCTCCGGTCGGGGCCCAAGGGGGGACGCCTTCCGCCCCAAGGTCACCGCCAAGAGGCCCCCCGCGAGGAGCCCCCAGGCGAGCCCAAGCGCGCCCACGTACGCGGCCGGGCGATCGCCGAGCTGGATACCGCCAACTCCAAAAAATAGGAGCAAACTACACGCAAGTGAGAGGCCAACGACGAGCGCCACCCGTCGCAAATAGACGGGCCGCGTCGGCGACGGTTCGGCGCGGGCCGCAGCGAGAATGCGGTCCCGAAGGTGGGGCGGCAACGCGCTCATCGGTCGACACCGCTTTCGCCCGCGAGACCGAGCGCCTTGTAGGCGCGATGGGCGCGGAGCTTCATGGCAGTCACCGTCGTTCCGAGCATTTCTGCCGCTTCTGCCATGGAGAGTCCGTCGATGCGGATCAATTCGAAGGCGACCCGTTGGGCTTCTGGCAGCGCTTCTAGCCGCGCAAAAAGCTGGGCGGTCTCCTGGCGGGCGCCGGCCGCAAGCTCGGGATTGCTGGCGCCGGCGAGGCGATCCATGGCGTCTTCATCGCGATCGCCAAAGTTCTTCCGGAGGCGCGTCTTCGCGCGCATGGCATCGATGAGCAGCCGGCGCGCGATCGAAAACGCCCAAGGGGCGACGGCAGCACCCGCCGAAAAACTTGAGCGATTCCGGTGAATTTGAAGAAACGTCTGCTGAAGCAGATCCTCGGCAAGTTCGCGATCGCGGGCGCGCCTCGTCAGGAAGGCGAAGAGGCGCCCACCAAGTGCATCATACACGATTCCGAGAGCACGGTCGTCGCCGCCCGCGTAAGCCGCCATCGCGAAGTCTTCCGGCCTCGTTGCGAGGTGCTCCTCGTTCGCTTCGCTCATCGGTCTTTGGGAGGGGGCGGCGGTCGGCTCTGCGGGGGCCAGCCAACCGCCAATCCTCCAACCGACATGCGCTGCGACCATGGATGCCGATACGCCCGCCGGCGTTGCCGGTTTCCTGCGTCGGCCGCCTCGCTCCGCCGACGAAGCACACCGAGCACGACGACGATCGGCAGCAAAAGCCCCGGGGACGCCGGCACGTCGCCGACTGCGCAGCCGCAACGGGAGCCACCACCGATGGTGCTCTTGTCGACCGCACCGACTGGGGTCGGGGCCGTTGCCGTTGCGGTTGCCGTTGGTGCGGCGCTGCCAGCGACCGGAACGAGGGCTGGCGTGGAAGCTCCTGCAGCCGGCGCAGGGGCTGCGAGGAGGGCATCCCCACAGAGCCATCCAGGGGCGCCGCGAACGATTCCACATCGTTCCACCATCGAGCCATCGATCCGCTTCGCGACGTAGGTGAGGCGTTCCCGGTCGGCGGTCACGGCCAAGAAATGTTGTGTACTTTCAAATTTTTGTGACCCATCTACGTGCCCAGCGCGCCCGTAAAGGGGGGCCCCTCCGCCGCCGCTGACGATCCACCGCAGTCCGCCGGTGAAGCCTCGCTCGTAGCTGTGGTCGTGACCGGCGACGACGAGATCGACCTTGTGGCGAACGAGCAGCTCGGGGAGCCCTGCCTCAGCGAAAAGGTCATTGTTCCCATGAAGGCCCGACGAATAGGGCGAATGATGGGTCACAACAATGCGGTAAGAGAGATCGCTCTCGGCATCGGCTTTGGCGAGTTCAGCTTCGAGCCAGTCGCGATCGGGCCCGCTCTTCCAGCCGACGAAGCCGTTCAACATGAAGAAACGAATCGAGCCCCAACGGACGGTGAAATCGAGGAGCGGAGCGCCATCGGGCCCTTTCGGCCCCTGGGCGCCGCTCGCCCCAAAGTAGGAGAGCCACTCGCCACCGCCGCTCTCAAACAATTCGTGATTCCCGACGGTACCAATCAGCGCTTTTTGGCCAATTAGCGGCGCCTCAATCGAGAAGAACGTATCCCAGTAGCCGGGCTGCCCGCCGACGTCGACGTAGTCGCCGGTGTGCACGAGGAAGTCGCTCGCTTCGCGCGCCATCCCGGCGACGATGGCCCGATGGGCGACGGCGTCGGTGCGGTTATCGCCATAAACAAGAAACTTAACGGGGGCTTGTGAAGAAGACGCTGGCGCTGTGACGAAGGCGCCAGTGGCGACGATTCCGTCGCTCGTGACTGTGACCCGATAGGAGGTTGCTGGCGAAAGCCCCTCGAAGGGGGCAACCAGGACGACGCCGACCGCCGACCGCGGGACCTGCTGCTCTTTCGCAAGTTCGGGATGGCCGACGGGGGAGATGCGCACCGCGACGGCACCGGCGCCTGGTGAAGGCTCCACGCGGACTTCCGCGCTGTGGTCGGTGACCATTTGCGCCCAGGGCCCCTTCGGTTTTGCGTGCGCAACCGTCGGTGTCGCGAGGAGCAACGTAAGCGCCGTCGGCAGCGCGAAACGGGGGAAACACCTGGATTCAGAAGTACGCATAGGGGGACGGAGTGCCCGGATCACGCAGGATCCATCGAGGAAGCGGCGCAGACAGTACTCGCGGAGACGGAATTGTCGGCACCATTTCGCGAGCACTGCGCTAGCTTGCCGGCGATCCGCGGCGTGCCAGCGGGACTTTGACCATGAGCGAACCTTCCGCGAACGCGCCGAGTCCCGGGGCCGCCGGTGCCGACCATACAGGGTCGCACGAGGCTTTTTCGCCCGTTCGCTTCGGAAAATACACGCTTCTTCGCCGCCTCGCGAAGGGGGGGATGGCCGAGCTGTACCTCGCCCTCCAGCGGAGCGTCGCCGACTTCGAGAAGCTGGTTGTCATCAAGCGGATCCTCCCGCAGATGAACCAAGACCAGGCCTTCATCGACATGCTCCTCCACGAGGCGCGCGTCGCGGCGACGATGACCCACCCGAACATCGTCCAAATCTACGATGTGGGTCAGGTCGACGGACTCTACTACATCGCGATGGAGCACGCGCACGGCGAGGACATTCGCTCGATTGTGCGGCAAATGAAGAAGAAGGGGGTCGCCTATTTCCCCTTCGAGCATGCACTTGGTATCGCCATTGGAATTTGCGCGGGGCTCGCCTACGCCCACGAGCGACGAAACCTCGACGGAACGCCGCTTCGCATCGTCCATCGCGATATTTCGCCGCAAAATGTGATCATGACCTACGAAGGGGACGTCAAGGTCGTCGACTTCGGGATCGCAAAATCAAACGCGCAAAACGAGGCCGGAACAAAGAGCGGTCGTCTGAAGGGGAAAGTCCCTTACATGTCGCCCGAGCAGGCACGGGGCGAAGAAGTCGATCATCGAAGCGACATCTTTTCGACCGGCGTTCTCCTCTTCGAACTGACGACTGGGCGGCGCCTCTTTCGCGGAGCAAGCGAGTACGACACGCTGAAGATGATCTGCGAGAGCGAATACCCGCTTCCGACGCAGCTCAATCCCGATTATCCGCGCGCACTTGAGCATATCGTAATGCGCGCGCTCGCGAAGAATCGCGACCAGCGCTACTCGAGCGCGCGCGAAATGCAGGCCGATCTTGAGGCGTTTGTCCACGACTCGCGTCTCGTCGTGAGCGAAATGCAGCGTGGCGAGTTCATGAGCGACCTCTTCGCAGAGAAGCTCGAGCGCCAAAAAGAAATGCTTCAAACCGGCAAAGCTCTTGCCGACATTCTCGCGATTGAAGCAGGCCCCTACGACACGAACCCGCCTCCGTCGATGGTGACCTACCCGAGCCATCCCGGCATGTCGGGGCCGCAGCCGATCGTTCCCGCGTCGCGCTTTCGCGCGGAACTCATCGCGATTCCATTGCTTTTGGCCCTCGGTGGCGGCGGCTTCTTCGCCTACCAAAAGTACACCGCCGTGCAGACGGCAGCGTCGCGCGGCGCCCTTTCCGTGACGACCGACCCGCCCGGCGCAGCCATTTGGATCGACGGCGACCTTCGCGAGTCGACCCCGGCGACCCTCGATGGGCTCCCCCGCGGAAAAACCTTTGAACTCAAAGTATCGAAGGACGGCTTCGAGTCCCATCGCGAGAAGATCACCCTCGATGCGAGCGGTACCGCCACCAAAGCGGTAACCTACACGCTTTCTCCCGGCCAGCTCACTGTCGAGGTCGCCGTGGAACCGGCGGAAGCGGCAACGGGGGCTTCACTTGTCGTCGATGGGAAGCCCTTCGAGGGGCTCCGCGCAAGCAAGCTCGCCTCCGGGGAAAACCACGCAATCGAAGTAAAATCGGCAGGTTGGGTCTCGCAGAAGATCGCTGCTCAGGGGGGCGCCTTCGAGACCAAGAAGGTGACGGTCACCCTCGAACGCGAGAAGGCGTCCAACGTCAGCACGCTGCCGACCGTCGGCAAACTTCCGCTGGGGGTCCCGAGCGCCTCCGCAAAAACGACCGCTTCGGCCGCCGTCGTTGCGCCTCCGCCGGCGGCCGGCAAGGGCAAGTTGAACGTCGGCGCGACCGGCGGCTGGTGCAACGTAGCCGTCGATGGCGCCGCAAAAGGGGCGACGCCGGTGGCCGGCATCGAGCTCTCGTCCGGGAAACACACGGTCACCTGCACGACGAGCGAGGGGAAGTCGCTCAGCGCCGCCGTCAACGTCCCCGTCGACGGCGTCGCCCGCTACAAGTTTAGTCTGTAGCGCTCGCGAAACCGTTCGCTACTTCGTCGCGGCGGCGATTTCGGCGGCGTGGGTCGTCACATCGACCGACCGAAAAATCTTCTTTACCGTCCCATCGGGGGCGATGATGAAGGTTTGACGGGCGGCGAACCCGGCATTGAAGGGGACGCCAAAGGTCTTCGCGAGGGAACCTTCCACGTCGGCGACGAGATGGAAGGGGAGCTTGTGATGCTCAGCAAACGCCTTGTGGGAGGCATCATCGTCACCGGAGACGCCGACGAGGAGCACGTTCTGCTTGCTCAAGTCATTCCACGCATCCCGGAAGCTGCATGCCTCCTTCGTGCAGCCAGGAGTTTCGTCTTTCGGGTAGAAATAGACGACCAAATACTTCCCCTTCGCCTCCGCGGTGCCGACGGCGACACCATCGTGGGCCTTCCGCGAAAACGCCGGTGCAGCGGCCCCCTCTTTCACCTCGGGGGCGGTCGTCTCCGCGTTCGTAGGCTGGGTCGAGGCCCCTTCACCGCTCTTTGTCGGCGTCGCGGACGGCGGGTCTTTGCTGCAAGCTGCACCAAAAAGGGCGAGGCCGGCGAGGCCGGCGCGAAGGAAAGGGCGAGCATCGGTATGGGGGAGCTTCATCATAGGGGGTTCCTAGCGACCTCCGATGTTCTCCGTCGCCAAGAGTTGCGCGCCACATCCAACCGCTGGCCGTTTCAGAGAATTTCGTACTCTTTCAGGCGCCGATAGAAGGTGCGCCGGGGCATCCGGAGGCGCTTCGCCGCCTGAAGGCGATTCCAGGAACACTGGGTAAGCGCCTCCAGGATTCGCTCGCGTTCCTCCTGCCGAAATTCGGTCGGGTTCGTCGCCTTGGCGCGCGGGTTCCGGCCCGAGCTCGGGACGTGCTGGGAGTCGGGGCTGCTATCGCGACGGAGGTCGGTCCCTCGCGACGACAAAGCGGCGGCCGGCACGTTCTTCGGCAGCTCGAGGTCGCTTGGCGCGAGTTCGCTTCCGTCGGCCAAAATCCAAGCGTTTAGGAGCACGTGCTCCAGCTGGCGCACGTTCCCCGGCCAGTCGTAGCCGAGGAGCGCCCGGAGCGCTTCCCGGGAGAGCGTCTTCTTGTCTCGCCGGTGGCGGGCGGCAAAGAGCCCGAGAAAGTGATCGACGAGCGCGGGAATATCGTCTTTGCGCTCACGGAGCGGCGGCACAAAAACCGGCACAACGTGAATTCGGTAATAGAGATCTTCGCGAAAGGTCCCCTCTTCGACCATCTTCGCAAGATCACGATTGGTGGCCGCCACGACGCGCACATCGACGCTCTCTTCGCGGGCACCGCCGACGGGGCGCACCGTCTTCTCTTGGAGCACGCGAAGCAGGCCCGCTTGCATCTTCAGCGGCAATTCCCCAATTTCATCAAGGAGAATCGTCCCGCCGGAGGCTTCGCGGAAGAGCCCTTTTCGGTCACGGTCGGCGCCGGTGAAGGCGCCACGGACGTGCCCAAAAAGCTCGCTCTCCAAGAGATTCTCGGGGATCGCGCCGCAGTTCAATCCCAGAAATGGGGCTCGCGACCGGCTACTCGCCGCGTGAATCGCCTTCGCGATTACCTCTTTTCCGGTCCCACTCTCTCCGGTAATCAATACCGGAATATCGGCATCTTTGACCCGTTCAAGCACCGCATACAACTTGCGCATGTTCGCGCTGGTACCGACGATACCCGCCCAGCCGAAGTGGGATCGGAGCTCCGTGCGGACCTGCCTAAGGTCTCGCCGCGCCGCCTGGAGCTGCTCGGTACGACGGTCGAGGCTGTCGGCGAGCTTCGCCTTGGCGAGGGAGAGCTCCCGGTTCGTCGCCTCTAGTTCGTCGCGACGTTTCGCATTTTCTTCAAGAAGTCTCGCGTTTTCAATGGCAATGGCCGCCTGATCGGCGAGCGCCTGGAGGGTCGGCAGTTCATCCTCAAAACGGACGCCGGGGCGCGTACGGGTTTCCAGGTAGAGTGCACCGATCGTGCGCGTTTCGACGGCGGCAGAGGGCTCCGTTTCGCGCGTGACGGCAGGACCGGACTCCTCGGACCACGCGCTCCGTTGAGCCCGTATCGGCACGCAAGCGACCGACTGAACGTGGAGCGCGAGGATAGATCGAGCCCCTTCAAGTCGTTCATCGGATTGAGCATTTCGAGCGACGACCGGCTCCCCGGTGCGCACCACGCGCTCGGCGACACTTCGCGAAAACGAGAGATAAGGCGCGTCGCCGTTCGCGTCGCGGGCCGCGCGCGTCTCCAACTTCCCGCGGGCATCCTTCAGCACCACAAAGCCGCGCTCCGCGCCGACGAGCGTCACTGCGTGTTCGGCCACCCGAGACAAGAGGCGAGACAGGTCATGCTCGCGCACAAGTTCCCGCAAGATTTCCAGAAGCGCCACGAGACGCGCTTCCATCTTATTGGGTGCAGTATGCAATGATGCGAGCGCAGTCCGCCCGGCAAGAAGCGAGAGCACGTCCTGGGGGGAGGGGCGCCCCGCCGGGAACGAAACCGGCAGCTCCGTCGCATCGTCTTCCGCGGGATTCCGCTTTGAAGCTCGCGACCCTTCGTCGCGAAGCGACTTTCTTCGTGGATCGTTCCAGAAAACTTCACGAAGATCGCGCGGCAGTCGCGCGGCGGTCTCCTCGAGGAGTCCCAACGCAGCTCTTCGATCTTCTTCCGCTTTCTGCGATGCCTGGGGCATTCCTTCCGCGAGGAAGAGCCGCGCGCGTGCGTCGAGGGCTCGCCAAAGCCACTCCTTCCGCGAGGCGATCAGCGCAGCTTCAATCGCACTGTCAAAGCTCTCTTTCACCGCAACAAACGCACCTTCTCGGAGCGCGAGTTCCCCGTC
Source organism: Sorangium cellulosum (assembly GCA_020720045.1). Classification (GTDB taxonomy): domain Bacteria; phylum Myxococcota_A; class Polyangia; order Polyangiales; family Polyangiaceae; genus JAAFHJ01. The sequence continues at coordinate 19,611 of DYPH01000029.1, forward strand.
AACGAGGGCAGCAAGGGCCCGGTGCTCCCCCAAATCGGGCGTGCTCGCACGCAACGCGGCGACCTCGCCGGCGAGCGCATGGACCGTCTCCGGCCGCGCGAGAATCCCCTCCAAGCGCGCCTCAAGGGCATCCATCGGGCGACCTGCCGCTTCGTAGGCCTCCGCACACAGCGCATACAGCCGGGCGGCGCGTTCCTGGGCGCCGACCTCGCTTGCAGCGCGGAAGGCCAGTTCCGCCTCCAGGCCGTAGAGCTGGGCACGCGTAGCTGGAGGAAGCGTGTCTCTTCGGGCAGAAAGCGCGTCGAGAGCGATCCGGACGCGCGCATAGCGCCCAAGATAGAGGTCGAGGTTGGCGAGATTGAGTGTCGCCGCGGTTACTGCCGCGGCGAGACCCGCCTGGGAGCCGAGTTCTGTGGCCGCTTCCAGCTTTTCGACGGCGCCGGCGAGATCCCCCTCCGCTTGCAGGAGAGCAGCAAGATTGAGCCGCGCACTTACGAGCGTCGCCGCATCATTGGCAGTTGTTGCGCGCGCAATCGCCCGTTCATAGCGAACTCTTGCCTCGCCGGCGTCCCCACGCCGTTGAGCAACAATCGCGCGACCGGTCTCCCCGATCGCCGCGAGACGATACTCTTTTGCGCCGTCGGCGCGAACGGTCGCCTCGTCGAGAATCGCTGCGCCGCCGTCCAGGTCGCCGGCGAGGGCGCGAGCAAGTCCGTGAACCATGCACGCATCGAGGGCGAGCGGGTCCTCGGCGTGCGCGTCGGCGATCGGCGCCGCAAGGGTGGCTGCCGCCGCATAGTCGCCGCGGCGGAGGGCGGTTCGTGCCCGCAGAAGCGCCGCTTCCCGACGCTCCGCCACCGACGCATCGGCCCCTTCATCGAGCCACTGCTCGGCGAGGCCGATCTCCCCTTTCGCCAGGGCGATGCGCACCGCCGCGAAGCGGAGGCGCTGATAGTTCGGCGACGTGCGTGCATCTTGCACTGATTCAAGGACGCCGCTAGCCCGCTCGAGGAGCCCGCCGAGGAGGGCTTCGGCTTCCGCAAAACGGCCATGAATCACGGCACGTTCCAGCGATTCGAGGGTCGGCGGAAGACGGGTGCTCTCGCCTTGAAGGAGGACGTCGAGGTCTTCCACCCGCACCACCGGTTTCCCGGCGAGACGTGCCAACGCCTGGCGGAGGGGGGCCGGGCGTTGGCCGGTTCGTGCGAGGAGCCCGTCGATCACCGCCGCCGAGAGGGCCGGCGCGGCCCGCCGGACGAAGGTTTCAAGATCAGAGCGCGCCAGGATCGGCGTTTGAAAAATGCGGTCGGCGGCGCCATCCGAAGCGTGCTCGTTCCCCGCGTCGACGACGCGAATAATGCGTGCTCCACGGTCCCGAAGCGTGGCGAGGCGCGTGTCTAGAGCGGTCGCCGCGGGCCCGCCGGCGAGATCGACGGCGACCCACAGCTCGCTCACTGGCCCCCCGTCGGCGAGCTCCAAATCGAGCGCTTCCCCTGCAGAAACCCGGAGGTCGTCCCCAGCGACGTGCGCCACGCGGTAGCCGGCGGCGCCGAGCGTCCAGACGAGGCGACGAAGGAGCGTCGAGCGCCCCGACCCGGCCGGCCCCTGAAGGACAAGCGAGGCGCCCGCATGCAGGGTCGTGACCGCCCGAAAGAGCTCGTCACTGGTGCCATCAATACCGACAACAGGGAGAGGAACAGTCGTTGCTCCTTGCGGCGCCGGGAGCCCGGCGGCACGACGAAGGTCGGCAGCGAGTTCGTCAACGCTCGGATGGCGCGCCTGCTTGTCCGCATGGGTCGCGCGCGCAGTCACGGCATCAATCGCAGTTTTTTTCCGTAGCTCTAACTTGGGACCGAGCGCATCAACCGCTTCGGCGATCGTGGCGCCAAGGGAATAGACCTCCGCGCGGACGGTAAGCGGTTCCCCAACAAACAGCTCCGGGGCGGCGAATCGCGGGGTGAGGCCGCGCGCGTGCGTCCCCTGTTCAAACAGCGGCGCCGCGAGACCAAGGTCGACGAGGGTCCCCCCACCTTCCGGCGTCACGATCAGGTTTGCCGGTTTGATATCGCCGTGGAGAAGCCCCGCACGGTGGAGAATCGTCAATTGATCAGCAGCATTGAGCAGCGGCAGAAGCGCAGCATCTATGGTCGTTGTTTCATCGTTGAGATGCTCGGCGAAGCTCCTCCCGGCAACCAAGTCACGAACGAGGTAGGCACGGCCATCGGCGGCGCGGCCGAAGCGATGAACGAGCGGCAAGCCGACCCCTTCGAGGCCAGAAAGGGCTGTCGCTTCCCGAACCAACGCCAAAAGCTCCGCCTCGCCAGCATCGGCGGAGAGGAGCTTTAACGCGTAGGGCTTTCCACAAACGCGATCGAGGGCGTCCCACACCTCACCGCCGCCCCCTTTTCCGAGGCAAGCGCGAGGCGCGTAGCGAGCGGGGAGCTGGGCAGAGGAGGGGGCGTTTTCGTTCACTGTTCGTAGAGATCCGACTCAACAACCTTCGGCTTCCGCTTGGCCGGCGCGAACCCGTAAGATCCTGAAAAACCAAACCAAGGGCCGGTGAGCCCCCAACCAAACGAGAAGCGGCTCGAAAACTCTTTCGAGGGCTTAAACCGGAATCCGAATTCCGGCGTGAGCACGGGAAGAAGGACCGGCTTGTAGCCGCCGTTGAACCAATTCGGTTCGCTGTAACCGCCGACCTTGGCGACGTCGGCATTCGAGTGGCCTGCCTTCGTACAACCGTCATAGGACTTTCCAGGCGTAGGCCCCTGGTTTTCGGTTTGACATTGGCTGTACGTGACGCCGTTATTGCCTTTGTACTGCCCTTTGCCAGTCGTGTCTTCGTATACCCAGTTGATCATGAGCTTGTCGAAGACGACGCCCATGCCGACGCCGAGGCCGTATTCAAAGTCGACCCCCTTGTCGATTCTCGCCGACCACAGCACGTCGACCTGGCCATTGACCGACTTGAGGCTGGAGTTGATGACGCTCCAATTGCCCTCGACCCCCTCAGGCTTCCCCTTCTCCAAGAAGAGGATGTCCTTTGAGGTGCCATACTCAATGTACGAGAGCGACGGGATGACGCTCATGCCGCCGCGGCGAATTTCGTAATGGATCCCAACTTCGTGGGACGTGAGGCCCCCGCCCTGCTTCACAAACGATTCCACGAGGAATTTCGGAACGATGTGCGCACGGTACTGAGCGCCAAGGAAGCGATAGGTGTAGTTCTCACGCTCCTCGACGGCGTAGGGATCGCCGGCGGCCGCATCTTTCGCGGAGGCCTTCTTTGCAGCCGCATGCTCTTTCTTGCGCGGGTCGCCGTCGTCCGCTTTGGAGGAATCCTCCGCGGCGACCTCGGTCTTCACGGCGGCATCCTTCCCCGCTTCGACCTTCTTTGAATCGCTCTTTCCGGCCTCTTCTTTGGAAGGCTCGGTCTTCTTCTCGTCGTCCTTTTTCGCCGGCGGAACGTCCGCAAAGGCCTGGGAGGCGAAGAGAAGCGTGGCGGCGCCAGCAAGAATGCGTGTGTACTGCATAGGAAATCTCACTTCTCGCTGTTCTTATCGGCTTCGAGGCGGCTCACTTCGTCTTCAAGACGACGAATCGTGCGCTTCAAATCCTTCACTTCGTCCTGCGTAGCGACGTTCATCGCCTTGGCGAGCTTCTGAGCCCCCTCTTCCGCGATCCCCTGAACCTTCCCCGGCACAGCCATGACCTGCATGACCCCCTGCATCACGCGCGGGTCCTGCATCACCTTCTGGACGCGCGGATCGCCGAGAAGTGCCATTCCCTGCTTCAACAACTGCTTCTTGAAAGACGACATGCGACGGTCCTTTCCTCGGCCTTCCGCTGTGGCGGCGCGAAGTGTGCGCGGGTGTGCCATGCGCGGCCGGTGTGTGCAACCCATGTGCGCCGCATCGCGCTACAAAAAAAAGAAGAGCGCCCATCACGAGCGCTCCTCCCACCGTTCGACGGGCCGACGGTCAGTCTTTGGCGTCGCCGCGCGCGAAGATTGAGGCGACGTAGTTGAGGACGTCGGTCGCCGAGACCTCATTGTAGCCAAAGTTCTTCATCAGGCGCGACTTGATGACGTCGATCTTCTCCTGAGTTTCCTTGTCGATCACGGCAGATACAAGCGTCTTCAGCTTGATGCTGTCCTTCTGATCTTCGAAGAGCTTCAGCTCGAGAGCGCGCCGGAGGCGATCGTTGGTGTTCCACTCAAAGCGCTTGCCGTCGACGGCGAGCGCTCCGATATAGTTCATGATCTCGCGGCGGAAGTCTTCTTTGCGATTGTCGGGAATTTCAATCTTCTCTTCAATCGAGCGCATCAAGCGCTCATCGGGCTCTTCATCCTGGCCGGTGTAGCGGTTCTTCACGCGCTCTTTGAGAGTAAACGCCTTGATGTTGTCGATGTAGTTCCCCGCGAGCTTCGAGATCGCGTCCTCATCCGCGCTGATCGCGCGCTGGACTTCATTTTTCACAATCTCTTCGTACTCGCGCTTCACAATCGAAATACACTCCGAAAAGCGCTTCTTCTGCTCTTCGTTCGTGATGAGCGAGTGGTGCTTGAGCCCCTTCTCAAGCTCGTTGAGCACCATGAAGGGGTTGATCGTCCCCTCGCCACCATCATTCACAAGGGCATTTGAGATCTTATCCTGCACGTAGCGAGGACTCACCCCTTCCATCCCCTCCCGCTTCGTCTCCTTACGGAGCTCCTTCACGGTGTCTTGCGTGTAGCCGGGAAGGACCTTCCCGTCGTACAGCTTCATCTTCTGAAGGATCGAAAGGTTGTGCTTCTTTGGGTCCTCAAGGCGCGTGAGAACCGACCACATCGCGGCCACTTCAAGCGTGTGCGGCGCGATGTGCTTCCCGCGTACCTTTTCGAGGTTGAAGTCCTTCGTATAGATCTTCTGTTCCTCGGTAATTTTCGTAATGTACGGGATGTCGATCTTGATCGTACGGTCGCGAAGTGCCTCCATAAATTCGTTATTTAGGAGCTTCTTATACTCGGCCTCGTTCGTGTGACCGATAATGACCTCATCGATATCAGTCTGCGCGAATTTCTTCGGCTTGATCTTCCGCTCTTGGGAGGCGCCGAGAAGATCGTAGAGGAAGGCGACGTCGAGCTTGAGGACTTCAATGAACTCAACGATTCCGCGATTTGCAATATTGAACTCGCCATCAAAATTGAAAGCGCGCGGGTCCGAATCAGAGCCGTATTCCGCGATCTTCCGGTAGTTCACGTCGCCGGTGAGTTCCGTCGAATCCTGGTTCTTCTCGTCCTTCGGCTGGAAGGTGCCGATGCCGACGCGGTCCTTTTCCGAGAGCACCAACCGGCGAACACGCACATGGGACTCGACCATTTTGGCCCAATCGCCACGGTGTTTCTCCATCAATTTCTTGTAGATAAAGCGGCTAGCCGGGTCGAGATCACCGTCGATCCGGACTTTGTAGCGGCTCTCGGCGAGTCCGAGATCTTTGATCGCACGCGGGCGCCACTCGGCGGGAATCAGCCGAAGTGGGTCCTCATTCATCGCCGAGGGGAACGTGTCGGCGTCTTTCCCGGCGAGCTCGGTGCCGGCAAGATTGACCCAATCAAACGTGTAAAGCGCACCTTCCGCCGTGCGCGAGTAGGCCTCGACCCCCTGCTTGAGGAGCCGCGCGATCGTGCTTTTCGATGAACCGACCGGCCCATGCAGCAAAATTACGCGCTTTTCGGGCCCATAGCCCTCGGCGGCCGCCTTGAGCACATGAACGAGGCGCATCAACGGGATGTCGAGCCCGAAGATGGCGTTCGCCCCCGCGTTGTGGTCGTCTTTGAAGAAGTTGTAGCGAATGAGCTTCTTCTTGTTGTCGATGTACTCTTCAGTCCCGTAACTCACGATCATGTCGTAGAGACGCTGATGCGCGTTCCGTGCGACTTCGGGCCGGGAGCGTACAATCTGCAGGTAATCTTCAAAAGATCCCTCCCAGGTCAGCTCCTCGTAGAGCTTGAAGTCCTGCAGTTTCCCGATATTCTCAATCAGCTTTTCGCTGCTTGTCATGCTCGCTCGCTTTCGGGGAAAAGTGTCCGGCAGGGCCGGATCGACGGTGAGGAAGACGGCGCCGCTAAGCTCGAAGATCCCGCGGCCAATTGGGGATGGTACCACCGGAAGCCGGTGCGCAACGAAGGAGCGCGAAATCCTCAGCGGAGCGGCTCAACCCATAAAAAAAACCTGCGCAATGCGCAGGCTTCGACGGTCTCCGGCTTCACCGACAGACGCGTTCTCCGGTCCGGCATCTCGCCGGGCGGAGACAAACGCGTTGAACGAGGCCAGGGTCACGGTGCGGCGACGGGGCAGCTCCCAAGGGCATCAATGCCGACGCCGGCCTTGCGAGCAAGGCAACGGTTTCCGTAGGTTACGCCGTCGCAGCCGCAGACCGGCACGTACTCCTTCGTGCACGCGTTCGGGATCGCGGTGCAGACACCCGGCGCATCGGCGCGGCCGCAATTGGCAGCGGGCTCCCGGTCGCAGAATTGACCGGCCGCGCAAGTCGCCGTTCCGCGTGTGCCGCAGTAAACGGGCGTGGCGACCACCTTTCGGTGAAAGACTTCCGACTCGGTCGCGCCAGCCTTCTTGGTGGTGAGCTTCCCGTCTGAGCCAATTTTGTAGGTATAATCGCCAAGTACCGCTGCGAACTCCGCCGTCGGCTTGTCGTAGCTGGCGAGCGTAAGCTTGGTTTTCGTCGCTTTGGCGACGCCGCTCCCCTCAAAGGAGGACGGGCAGGGCGTGGTGATGCAGCGGACGCCGGTGTCGCCAATTACCGAAAATTTCACGCCTTTCATGCCACCGAGCGTGGAGGCAGCCTCCGTCGTGATGGTCAACGACGTGATGGCGGTCGCGCCGCTCTCGCGCTCCCAGTCGCCCGCGATCGACGCCTGGGCGACCTTGAGTTCGTCCTCGGTCGCGTCCGGCTCAGTGGCGGAATCGACGGCACACCCGGTCCCCACACGGCGCCTCCCGGTTACCGCCCTCGCGGTCGACAGCTCCGGCGACCTCTGCGCATATGGGAAACGCATCGATGTACTCTACCGGTATTTCCCGGTAGAATACATGGAAGGATTGCCCCAGGGGGCCGCCATCGCCGATGCCATTCGTCGTCGCCGAGTTCGGACGATCGCGAGCTTCCGTGAGGCCTTCATCCAGTCAAAACGAATCTTCGTCGGGGGACGTGCATCGGAAAACCTTGCGGAAACCTATGATTTTACGGCGATGGACCGGCGCAGCCTCCTGGCTGACCGCGAGGGGTGGGTCGTGAAGAAGGCGTTTGGCCGCGTCGGTGACGAAGTGTTTGTCGGCCCCCTCCACGGCGACGATGAATGGCGCGAGCTGGTCTCGGAGGTTACCCGCCGCGCGGCAACCGGGGAGCGCTGGGTCGGCCAGCGCTTCGTCAACCAGGTCCCGATTCCAACGCCGTGGGGCCCCCGCCTCGTGACGCTCGGGGCCTACGTCTTGGACGGGAAGTTTGTAGGCTATTTCGCACGCTTGAGCGAGAAGAGTCACGTCTCCCACGACGCGCTCGTCGTCCCCGTCTTCGTCCAAGGTCGCCCTGTTCGGGAGGTCGCATGATCGGCCGCTTTCCGTTTTCTCGGACGGTCGCCGTCGGTTCCGCGGGGGTGCTCGCCGCCGGATGCGCGCTACGGCCGTTCACGCCTTCGGTCAGCGTCGCCTTCTACGGCGAGGAGGTACCGCCGCCTCCGGCCGTCGCGCAGGTGCGCCTCTCGTCGGCTGATTTGGCCGCGCGCTGGCGTCTTCCGAGCGACGATCCGTTTGGCGTCTACACAAAGAGCACGCTCCTCTCGGCGATGGACGTGCTCGCCCCGGATGCCGAGCTTCCTGCCATTGAAGAACTCGACGTCGTTCACGATGCTCGCGATGCTGCATCCCGGCTCGCGACGACGCCGTTTCCTAAGAATGTTGCGTTTTTCGTTGATTTGCGCGGCGCGGCTTCCGTCGCCTTCGGTGCAACTCTGCGCGAACAAACGCCGAAAGAGCGCCCCGTTGCGCCGATTCTCACGTTCGCCAACTGGCCCGACGAAGCAGGTTTCGTCCCCGCCGAGGAGACGCTCGCTGCATGCTTGAAGTATGCACCCAAACAGCCGGTCTTCGACGCCGCGGCGCCCATTTCCGCAGGCGTTTCAAACACGTTCCGCGACCCTAACCGCGCCGGTGTCCCCCTGTTCTTGCTGGATGCCTGGCGTCTTGCCTTCCGGGACGACACCGTCGGGCCCGAGGTCTTCGACAACCGCTACGCCCTCGGCGCCGCCGATTTTCCGCCGGCAGAAGCGCTCCTCCAGGCCGGGATCACCCGGATCCTCTACGTCGTCGAAAATCGGGATGACGCCGATCGCGAAGAAGACGACCTTCACGAACTGTTTCGGAGCTATCAGACCCAAGGAATCGGCATTTATCTGGTCGACCTCCCGCTCCTCGCGAGCCTCGTGCCGGGGTCTGCGTGGGGGGAGGTCTTCTTGCGGACGAGCTTCTGGGTGCCACCCCGCGACACAATCTTGCAACGTCCCAGTTTTTATCTGCGATCCCGCTCCGGTTTCGGTGGAATCCACGCACGCCCGATCCACCTTGGCGGACACGGCGGCCCTCGAGGGGGGGGCGGCTAACTGGATCGTCTCCGCCCGGCGAGACGTACGAAAGAAGGGACTACCTCTCTCGAGATAGTCCCTTGTAACTTTCGCCCTTCAAACGTTATTCAATAGAAAGCGTTCGGTGGGAAGTCGATGGAGACCGGTGTCGAATAGCCGTCTTGGATGCGGATCGGACCGAGCTCCACGCTCGTCGTCCGCGCGTTTCCGCTTCCATCGACGAGGCGGGCGCGGGCGTTGTAGGTCCCCGGGTCGAGATCGACGCTGGTTGCGAACGTCGCGCAGGCCTGCTGGAAGACGCCGCCGCCGACAGAAGCGGGCGCATCAATGGTGACTTCCAGGTAGGCGGAGCCGGTCGCCGTACAGAGCGATGGGGTCGTCGAGTTCGAGATCGTCCAGTCGACGACCATGCTCCCGGAACCGTAGTAGCCGGGGCCCGACTGAGTCACGATGCAGCCCGTGAGCGGCGCTGCGGCGAGCGCGAGGCCGGCGGCGAGGGCGAAACGTGAGAGGATTTTGGGGAGAAAGTTCATGGGGCGCTCCGAAGTAGAAGTTTCATGATTCCAAGATGTTGACGGCGAACCTGTGCAGCCGTCAGCGGCGACGGGCGGGCGGCGCGTAGCGGCGGTTGGCGGGCGGGGCGGTGTAGACCGGCGCGGCAGGTGGCGCGGTGAGGACCGGCGTCGCCGGCGGCGCGTAGCGGGTGCCGCCGTTGCGGTAGCCGCCGTTGTAGGAGCCACCGTTGTAGGAGCCACCGTTGTAGTAGCCGCCGCTCCCGAAGCCGCCGTTGTAGTAGCCGCTTCCGGTGATCACGACGCGCTGATGGCGCAGGTAGTCGGGCTCGTAGCCGTTGCTGTAGCCCCGCCAGCCGCCGCCCTCCCGGTAGTACCAAGAGCCGCCGTAGTAGTAGGTCGGGCGCCCTTCGTAGACGACGTAGGGGGTCGTCCCCGCGTCGAAGTCGACGGTGGTGTAGGTCACCGTGTTGGTCGGCGCGACGACGACGGGGGCCGGTGTAGCCTGCACGTACCCGTAGCCGGAGCCGTAGGTTCGTGCGACGCAGCCGGTGGTCGAAGCGACGAGCGCGAGGGCGAGGACGGTCGATGCAAGTTTCATAGGGGTTCTCCTTGCGACCCCCTTCAGCAAGCGCGGGGCCAAGGGGGCGCGGCTGCGGGAACCGACCGTGAAGAAATGTAACTCGCGGAACTTTTATGCGAATTCTAACTCGGAATCCGATTGGTCTCACGCGGATGGGGCGGAATGCCCCGTCGGAACAACGGTCGGTCGTCCCGCGCCCCGTTGGGTGTCGACGGCCGTTCACGGGTCGTTCGCCCTCGAACGCTCACAGGTCGTTCGCCCTCGAACGCTCACAGGTCGTTCGCCCTCGAACGCTCACAGGTCG
>DYPH01000029.1:29747-50922 GCA_020720045.1 Sorangium cellulosum
GTTCGCCCTCGAACGCTCACAGGTCGTTCGCCCTCGAACGCTCACAGGTCGTTCGAGGGCGAACGCTCACAGGTCGTTCGCCCTCGAACGCTCACAGGTCGTTCGAGGGCGAACGCTCACAGGTCGTTCGCCCTCGAACGCTCACTCATTGATCGCCTGGCGGCATCGCGATAGGCCGACACTCCTCCCATGATCGGCACCAAGGTCTCCGTCCGCCTCCGCATGTCCTCCCATGACGCCCACTACGCGGGCGAGCTCGTCGACGGGGCGCGCATGCTCGCCCTCTTCGGCGACGTGGCCACCGAGCTGCTCATCCGCCTCGACGGCGACGAGGGGCTCTTCCGCGCCTACGACAGCGTCGAGTTCCTCGCCCCCGTCTATGCGGGCGACTACATCGAGGCGACTGCCGAGCTTGTCGCCATCGGCGGGACGAGCCGGAAGATGCGCTTCGAAGCGCGCAAAATCGCGGGAAACCTCAGGAATCCGGGTGTTCCTGCGTCGGCGGCCGAGGTCTTCGCGACGCCGATCGTCGTCTGCCGGGCGAGCGGAACGTGCGTGACGCCGAAGAGCGAGCAGCGGCTCACCGCGCTGCATGCGCCGAAGCCGCTCATCCTCACGGCGGCGATCGTCGGCGCCGAAGTCACGCGCGCGCAGACCAAGTATCTGCCGATTACCGCCGAAGAAATTGCCGACGAAGCGGCCCGTTGCCGGGAGGCGGGCGTCGCCGTGATTCACCTCCACGTCCGCAACCCGGACGGTTCCCCGACCCAGAGCGCCGACCGCTTCGCCGAGGCGATCGAGAAGATCCGCGCGAAGACCGATTGCATTGTGCAGACATCGACCGGAGGTGCCGTCGGCATGAGCATCGAAGAGCGCGCCCAGCCGCTCCTCTGCAAGCCGGAGATGGCGACGCTCAATTGCGGGACGGTAAACTTCGGGGACGACGTCTTCGTGAACACACGGCCGGATATTCGTGGCCTCGCGGCCCAGATTCGTTCGGCGAAAAGTGTTGCAGAACTCGAGTGTTATGAAGTGGGGCACGTGGAAGAGGCGCTACGCCTTGGCGCGGAAAATGCCATTGACGCCCCCTACCATTTCCAGTTTGTGCTCGGGATCACCGGTGCGATCGCCGCGACGGAGGCGAACCTTCGCTACCTCGTCTCGCTGCTCCCCGAGAAGGGCACGACCTGGGGCGTCGCCGCCGTCGGGCGCCACCAGCGTCCGATGACCGAGCTCGCGATGCGGCTCGGCGGGCACGTCCGCGTCGGCCTGGAAGACAATATTTACCTGGAAAAAGGGGTGCTCTCCGAAGGGAGCGCGCCTCTTGTGGCCCGGGCTGCCGCCTATGCGCAGACGCTTGGGCGCCCAGTCGCGACGCCGGAGGAGGCGCGGAAGCTTCTGGGGCTCGGTCTCTAAGGGACCGAAGAGACACGCTTTTTGAGGAGGACGATCCCGTGCTCCTCGAAGCGGACCCCCCAATTCGTCGGGACGCGGCTTCGGGCGTCGGCGCTCGGCGCGACGAGCAGCACATGGCTGTATCGTGCATCGATCGCCTGCCAGAGGTCGCGCCAGTCCTCGTCGAAGCGAAGGCCGCAGCGGGCGGAATCCCCCTCGAAAGGCTCCCCGAAGCGTCGCGTCGCCTCCGCGCAGAAGGCGTTTTGACTGCCGTGGCCGTCGAGGAAGCGGGAGAGCGTCTCGCGATCGAAGCGGAGCGGGCGGGCCACCGTGCGCACGAGCGGCATCGATGCGTTGTGGGTCCAGACGTCGTGGGGGAGGACGTCGCGATCGAGAATGTAGAGGGCGCTCGCCGAGTTGAGAGGGCGCGTGTTCTGGCTGCGCCCCTTCGAAGCGAAGACGAGCGGGAGGAGGCGGGCCCCGTGCGGGACGAGGGGCCGCGCGGCGGCGAGGTGCTGGACGTCTTCCGAAAGACGAAAAATTTCCAGTGGATGGCCGATGGCGAGGGCGGCGAGTCCCAGCGCTGCGACGAGGCGTGCCCGGCGGGGGAGCGGCGGCGCGCAGGCGAGCAGAAAGAGCCAGAGGTAGGGGACGATGCGAACTTCGATGTGGGCGAGGGAGCCGGCCGCCGCTGGGATCGCGAAATAGCCTAAGAGATTCAAACCGATGGCGGCGCCCCAGAGGCGGCGGTAGCGAACCTCAGGAGCGGCGAGCGAGAAGGCTCGTCCGTTCGCGACCGCGGTCGCAAGGACGAGGACGAGGGCGCCGATGGCGAGGAAGAGGCCCGGGTAGGTGAACGCCGTGCCGCCAAAGGGGGCGCGCGTAAAGAGGTGGGCGATCAAATCGGGGACGGGATCGTAAATAATGTCGGTTCGGGTCCCCGGCTCTTTCGGGAGTCCGGCCTGCATGGCGAAGGAGAGCCCGGAGAGGATGACGGTCGCAAGCGTCGGGATCGCGACCCGGCGGAGACGTACCCGGCGCTCCGCAGCATCCGGCGAAAAGAAGACGTACAAACAGGATAGGCCGGCAACTTCAAACAGCGGAAAGCTGTGGGCGAGCCAAGTCACCCCCGTGAGCAGAACGATGCCGATATCGCGAAGAACGGTCGTCCTGATTCGTTGGTATTCCTCGATATTATCATGCTTCGGAAAGACTGCGAGCACGAGGAAGAGCGAAAGAGGGAGGGCGATGCAGTAGTTGAGCATCCCCATCGACACGAACCAGTGATGCACAAAAGGTGCATACAAAGGGACGTTGCGGAGCATCGCTTCACGGCCAGCAAAGCGCTCCACAAAGCGCGGGATCGCTTGCCCATTCAGAAAAAGGATGAGCGCAACAAAGCCTTTTGCATAGACCTTGATCGGGAGCGCGGAGAGGGCGACTCCGAGGTCGAAATAAAGGGCGTTTGTCTTGAAGAAAGTCGTCGCCTTGAAATCGGGGAACGTCGCCAGGTGACGTAGGATGTGGACCGCGGCGGTGTGCCCGGGGACGTCCTGGTAGGGGGGGAGTTCGACGACGAGGAGCGGCCAGGCGAACAGCGCGAAGAGGGCGAGTCCGATCGTCGTCGGTCCGAGCGCCAGCAATCCGGCGGGTCGGTGCGTCGGCGGAGGGGAGGGGGCTTCACGCATCGCGCCGCTCGGTTACCGGGGAACCGCTCCGAGGCCAACTAAGTACGCCCGCAGGCAAAAAAGGTGGGCTAGCACCGCGAGCGCCCGATGACGCGCCCGCCCGCCCCTCGATCGCCTTGGCTCCTTGCTGCGCTCCTTGCGTTGCCGGCCTACCTAGAGCCAGTTCTTCGCCTCGGGGCCGTCCATCCCGACGAAATTTTTCAAGCGATTGAGCCGGCTTTCACGCAAGTCTACCGGCGTGGCTACGTCCCTTGGGAGTGGAAGGTCGGCCTGCGGAACGAGGCGGTCGTCGGCCTCCTCGCCGCCCTCTACCGCGCAGCCCATGCGGTTGGCCTCCACGATCCGCAGGCGCTCCGTGCCCTCCTTCACGCGCCCCTCTACCTCCTCGCCGTGGCGATGCTCGTGGCGGTCCACGGCATCGTCGCGCGGAGGCTCCCGGAAGACCGCGGCCCGCGCCTCGCAAATTTCGGAATGGCGGTCGTCGCTCTTTCTCCAGTCTTCGTATTTTTTCAAACCCGAAATCTGAGCGAGAGCTGGTCGGCGGCGTTCCTCGTGCTCGCCTTCGCCGCCGTCGACCCGACGCGATTTTTGCAAAAAGAAGCGGCATCTTCCCCGGCGCGCGCCTTCTTCCTCGGCGGCGTCGCCTTTGGCCTCGCGACGGTGACCCGGTATCCGTCGCTCGTCCTCGTCGGGCCCGGGGCGCTTGCGGCGATCGTCGCGACCGGCGGCTCGCTGGGCGAACGGCTTCGGAAAAATCTCTGGAAAACCATTCCGTTGGCCCTCGGGTTTCTGCTCCCAATGGTCGCCGTTGGCCTCCTCGATGCCGCTACGTGGGGCCACCGAATCCCCGGGTTGTGGGCCGGTGGCGTCTTTCATTCGCTGATCTCTTACGTCGATTTCAACTTTATCCGCGGCGTTGCTGCCCGCTGGTTCGGCACGCGCCCCTTCCATTTTTACCTGCCGCGGCTCTACGTCGTTGCGCCGGTGTTCGGCGTCTGGGGGCTCCTGCAACGGCGCGCTTCCGGCGACGCAAGCGACCGTCGCTTCAACGCCCCCCTCATCGCTGCCGCCTTCTATACGGCGGTGCTTTTCGCGATGCCCCACAAGGAGTCGCGCTTCCTCTACCCAGCACTTTTGCTGGCGACTGTCGGTCTGCTCCCCGACACGGTTCTCTTCCTGGTCCGCCTCCCGACGTTTTCGACCGGCAACCCGTTCGCCAAGCTCGCCCTCGTTGGCGGTCTTGTATTCGCCGTTATCCCCTATTTTGTGCCTGGTCCCTTCGCGCCGGCCCACCAAGACGGCTTCCGGGCCGAGCTCGCTGCGAGCCGCGCCGACAGTGGGCTCGTCGTCGTCGGTATCCCCTTTGAAGCGCTCGGAGGATTTTCTTTGCTCGGTGTCGACAAGCCCCTTTGTGTCGCTGCCGACGTGAACGATCCATGCATAGAAAAGGCACTGGCCGCTGGCGCCGTTCGCCGCGCGTTCGTCACCGACGCCCAGCGGCCGCCCATGGAAGCCCCCCTGCGCGCCCACGGCTTCGTCGAGGGGAAACGCGATGGGCGCGGGGTGACCTGGATGCGCTGATGCAAGCGACTTGTATTTGCTACTGAGTTCCAGTATGCGGGCCGGTGCAGGGAGGGGTTGTCGGCGTCGCCGTGCGCGCGTTAAGGCACCGCCTCGTCATGGCCAAGAAGAACAAGAAGAGCGCTCTCGCCCAAGCCGCCACCCGTCGCCTCCAGGCGATCGGCATGCCGAAGATGGACGAAGAGCAAATCGCCCACCTCATGTTTCACGCGGAGGAGCGCGGTGAGGTTGAGCGCGTCGCCGAAGAAGACGGCGGCTGGGCCTGGCTGATGCCTGTCGACAAGGAGGGGCACCGTGCCCGCCTCCGGCCGACGCCGAAGATGCTTGAGTCCCTCGAGCGCTTCGCGCACATGGACCACAACCACGGCTGATTCCAAGCCGGTTCGACGGGCGGGGCTGCGCGTGCAGGCCCGCCCGTTTGTGATCGTGCCCGGGATTCGCTGTGAACGAGGGCGCGCGCCGTCCCCGCACCCGAGAGCGGCGTTTCCGGCTCGCCGAGCACCTGGCTTGTGCTCGCGCCCCGCCGCCGGTTCGTGAGGCCGCAGACCGGCGCCTGAGCGGCGCGAGAAGCTCTTCAAACGACGAAGTCCCCCGTCGTGGCACGACGAGGGACAAACGGCGACGCGGTGACGATAGGGCGTCTCAGGTCTCGACGGAAACCGTGAAAATGCCGCCGATCTTTCCGCTCGGAAGCGTGCCGACGATGTAGACGGAAATCGCGCCGACGAGGGCGTTCCCGCTCTTGCGCCCGAGGCGAATGACCTTCGGGTTCTTGAGGTTGTTTCGGACGGCGCTCAGCACCTTCGTCATTTGTTCGTGATAGGCAAAGTTGTCGGCGTCTTCGCCAGCGACCGGCTTGTAACGCGTCGCAAACGTTTCGAAAGCGACCGTTTCTGCGTAGAGGCCGGCGAGCGGCTTGTCGGCCATCGCGTCGCCGTCGGTGACGGCAGCGAATTGGGCTTTCACATCGGCGGCCGTCAGGTAGCCATCGAGCTTCTTTGCCGATTTCACCCAGACGAGGGCGTGGTCACTCTCCGAGAGGAAATAGACATCCTTCGTCGTCTTCTTGATCGCTGCTTCGGCGGCGCTGTCGCTCTTCGCCGTCAAATCATCTTCGCTCGCAACGTCCGGGGCCTCTGTCTCGGCGGTGCACGCGACCGAGGGGACGGCAAGGGCGAGGGCGACGAGCAGGGCGATGCGCTTCATAGGGGTGACCTACCTGCAGCAACCTTCGTGCACAAGTGCCTACCGTGTAGGATGGCCAAATTCGCTGCGAAATCGGTGTGACGGATTGGGGGGTGGATCGCAGAGTCTCGTCGCCGCCCTTGATGGGCTTTGACTTGTCGTCGGCGCGCCGTCACCGCTAGCTTTGACGAATGAGCGACCCGCCGTCTCTCGCGACGCCGCTCCTAGCAATTTCGCTGGCGGTCGTGAACGGACGGGCCCCCAAAGAGAAAGCCCCGCCGGAAGTTCCGACGGGGCTCTTTCGTTTAGAGGTCGCGTTTCACGGGAAGATTTCGCGTTCCTTGTAGACCGATTCAATGCGCGAGAGAGCGAGCGCATAGGCGGCCACGCGGAGGTCGGTCTTCTTGCTACGGGCGAAGTCGGCGACCTCTTTGTAGGCGCGCTTCATCGCCTTCTCGAGCTTCGCGTCGACCTCTTCTTCCGTCCACGACTCCGAGCGCTTGTTCTGAACCCACTCGTAGTAGCTGACGGTGACACCGCCCGAATTGGCAAGAACATCGGGGAGAATGACGATTCCCTTGTCGAGGAGGATCTTCTCCCCTTCCGGCGTCGTCGGGCCGTTGGCCCCTTCGGCGATCAGCTTGCAGTCGAGGACGCGCGCCTCTTCTTCGCCGATCTGGTTCTCAAGCGCACAGGGGGCAAAAATGTCCGACTTCGTCTTGAAGAACTCTTCGCGAGTGATCGGCTTGCCACCCGGGTACCCCTGGATGCTGCCATTCTTGGCAACGTGTTCCTGGAGCTTGTGGGCATTGAAGCCTTCCGGATTGTAGAGGTAGCCGGTGTGATCGCCAACGGCGACCGTCGAGACGCCGAGCTTCGCAAGGATCAGCGCCGTGTAGGAGCCGACGTTGCCGAAGCCCTGGACGGTCATCGTCTTGCCTTCGAGCTCGAAATTGTTCTCTTTTGCCCACTCGATGACGCAGTAGACGAGGCCCTGAGCGGTCGCCTTCGTGCGGCCGAGGGTTCCGCCGGAGGCGACCGGCTTCCCGGTGACGACGCCCTTGACCGACTGCTTCGCCGAGCTGCCGACCATGTTGGCGTAGGTGTCCATCATCCAGGCCATCGTCTGGCTGTTGGTGCCGACGTCCGGCGCCGGGATGTCGTAGTCGGGGCCGATGTTCTCGCCGAGGGCGTGGGTGAATCGGCGCGTGATCCGCTGCAATTCACCGGAGGAGACCGCCTTCGGGTCAAACTTGATGCCCCCTTTGCCGCCGCCGTAGGGGAGGCGCATCAGCGCGCTCTTCCAGGTCATCATCGAGGCGAGCGCCTTCACGTCGTCGAGGGTGACGCTCGGGTGGTAGCGCATGCCGCCCTTGAAGGGGCCGAGGAGGTTGTTGTGCTGAACGCGGTAGCCCTTGAAGAGGCGGACTTCGCCGCTGTCCATCTTCACCGGGAAGTTGATGATCAGCTCGTTCTTCGGCTGCGAGAGGATCGTGCGGACGAAGGGCTCGAGCGCGAGCACGTCTGCCGCCTTGTCGAGGTACCCCTGGACGACCTTGAAGAAGTCGTATTCCTTCTCCTTTTTGACATCCTTGGCGGCAAGGACCTGCGGGGCTTCGTTGTCGGACTTCGTCGCGTTCTTCGACATGACTGGCTCGTTTCCTGAAGCGGGCACGGAGGCGCACACACCGTTGGTGCACCAACCATTTCACCGGCATTGCCGACGACCTCTGCAAAAGAGGTCAGGGCGGGGACGGGCCGTTACTAAGCGAGACCGGGCCCCTAGGGAAGAGCCCGAGTGCCCGTTCTGTGAGGAAAAAACCTGACGCAACGCGATAGGATGGGACCGACGCCGACCCCATCACGGGGGCGAGATGCGCACCTGGATCGCGTAGAACGCGGCGCCGGCGAGCGCCCGTTGACTCCCCGGCGCGAGATCGGTCGCCGTCCCATTGAGGGCGACCGGTGCTGCCGACGGCGCCGGAACCGTGACCGGCTTCCCGTCGAACACGGTCGCCTTCTGAAGCACGATGCCGCGGGCTGCGGCGTCGGTAAGGGTGTACGTCTCGCCGACGCGGACGTAGGGGCGGAGATCGAGGGTGAGGTCCGGCTTGGGGACGGTCCGGTTGATAAAGAGAGCGGCTCGCAGCTCGCGAAGGTTGAAGCGCGTGCCAAGGATGCGCGTCTCGTCGGCGACCGCAAAGGCGAGCGTGCTGGCCGGGTCGCGGCCGAGCGCTTTCCAGGAGGCGAACGTAAGCGGAGCGCCGAGCGCCGGGAGGACGGCGTCGTCGAAGTAGGTGCCGGTGTCGGCGCCGCCGATCACGTAGTAGCGATTCGCGTCCCACTGCTGCTGCTGCGGGGTCATCGGCCAGGCCGCCGTGCGGACGAGGTTTGGCCCACGGAGTTCGTTGCCGAAGGCGCCGATGTACCCGGAATAGTCGACGAGGGACACGAGCGGTTCCCCCTTGTCGGCTCCGAGGGAAACGAGAAGATTATCGCGGAGTTCGACCTTGTCTTGGCGGACGTTCGCGTCGTCGCGGACGCCGATCGAGATGCCGCGATCGGCGCCGGTCGAACCGGCATTTCCGCGAAAAACGCCGAGGTTGCGGGTGAGCGTGACTGTCTGAACGGCGGTGTCGATCTTCGGATTGACGAGGATCGCTCCGTCCGGCTGATCGAGGAAGCCGTTCCCTTCCAAGGTGATCGTGCCGCCGGTCGTCGTCGCCTCGACGTCGATCGCGTTCGTGAAATTGCGCGTGAACAGCGAGCCGGTCACCGTGACGGTGCCGACGTTCCCCTCTAGGCGGAGCCCCTGGCCGTCGTAGGTCGCCGCGTTTGGCGCCGTTCGGACGCCATTTCCGTGCACGATGCATCCGTTCAGGACGGCGTCCCCGGTGCGGACCCATGCGGCGCGGGCGCCAGTGTCGTAGATCTGGACGTCGTCGAGGCGAAGCCCTTTGCCGAAATCGATGCCATTCGGGCGGGCCGCGCCAATGCGCGACGCGGCTTCGTTCACGATCTTGATTCGCGAAAACGTAATGTATTCCGCCGTACTCGCGGCGATACCGGGCTGAATGGTGACGTCCAAGCCGGGGAGCGCTTCGACGCGGATCGGCGCGTTCGCCGTCCCTTTCAACGTGACCGCTATCGGAGGACCGCCGACAGCCCCGTAGGCCCCCGCCGAAACCCAAATGGTATCGCCCGCTTTGACGCCGGGGACGCCGCCGCTCAGGAGCGTTCCAAGCGCAAACGGCTTCCCAATGCTCCCATCGGCGCCCGGCTGGAACGCGACGGGCGCGGCATACCAGCACGTCCCGCAATCGGCCTTGCCGCACTCACTGACGTCACAGCGGCCGTCGCCGTCGGTCGGCACCGTGCAATCGATGCAATTGGCGACCGTTTCGAACTTGGCCGCCTCGCACGTTCCGTTGCCGCAGGTGCCACCGGCAGAGACGACGACCGGGTAGTCGGTCGGCTCTTCAACGGTGCCGCCATCGAGGCCGGTCGCGATTGTAGAGGCGTCCCCCGCCGTCGAAACGAGCGTCGGTGCGCGGCTGGGGATGGAGGCTTTTTGCTCCTCAAAATTGCACGCCAAAAACGGGAGCGCGGTCAGCGGGAAGAGGACGACGGTGCCGAAGGCGATGCCACGGAGGTTCACGGCGCGAAACATACGTGAGAAGCGTCGCCGATGCATGGGATCCCGGGCGGGCCTTGCGACAAATTCGAGCGAAGCGCGGCGCCGAGCGACTCGGCCAAACCTTTCGCGCCCTCTTCGGAAGGTGCGTCCTCCGCGATTCGCAAGATCCCGCTTGAGCATGGATCTCATTTGTCCCATCCTATGGACCGTCTTTGATCCAATGCGAGCGAAACTGCGCGCGCGAGAGCTCGAGAAACCTTCCCGAAATTCTCGCCGCTACGTCGATTCAGGATGGACTGGCGTTTGCTAGACCAGACCAGCGCCAGCCCGATCTGGACTTCCTGTTTCGCCTCACGTTGGCGCGCCTCGGCCACCGACCCTGAAGGAGCCTTCCCCATGATTCGTCGTCTCACTGCGCTCTCGCTTCTCGCCCTCCCCCTCGCGGTCGCCTGCTCGCAGGACACCCGCTCGATTGCGCCGGACACCGACCGCGTGGAAGCGACCCTCAAGGCCGAAACGGTCGTCGCAAGCCGCGCTGAAGCGCTGGCCGCCGTCGTCGGCCCGTCGTCGGTTCAGTTCCCGGCCAACGCGGAAATCGTTCGCAAGCTCAAGACGGGCACCGTCATGGTCGGTGAGCCGGCCGCTTCCAACGGCGCCTTCCTCGCCTCGAACCCCGACGGCTTCCTCCGCAAGGTCGTCTCCGTCAAGGTGAACGGCAACGTCGCCACCGTCGAGACGGTCCAGGCGCGTATCGACGAAGGCTTCGAGCACTTCGTCATGAGCGTCACCGGCGCAACGCCGAACTTCAACCCGGGTGGCGGCGCGATCGGGACCAAGGGCGGCGGCGGTGGTGCACCCCCGGCTGGCGGCGGGGCAGACCCGGCAGCGGGCGCGGGCGGCGCAGACCCGGTCGTCGATCCGGTCCAGGTCGACCCGGCTGGTAACGACGAGGGGCTCGACGGCGCCGAGGGGCAAGAAGCCCCCGCGGTCAACGAGGACCCCGCAGCCCCCGCAGACGGTGTCGGCAAGGAAGACGGCTCCGAGCCGCCGGCCGCTGATGCTCCGAAAGATGAGTCGAAGGCTGCCTACGACGGTCCGACGCCCCCCGGTGCTGGCAACCTGTTCGATTGGCGCATCCAAAACAAGCAGATCTACAAGAAGAGCTTCGGCGCCGGGAACGCGAACGGCGGCGCCGTTGGCGACGTCGCGATTCAGGTCAAGCACGCTTGGGCGACTGCCGGCTACAAGGTCGACACCAAGTTCGACTACACCGGCAGCGTTTGGAAGGGGCAGATCGGCACGAAGTACGTCGACGCCTCCCTGAATGCCCGCCTTGACGGCTCGGTCGGTGCCGTCCTCCAGGCCGACGTGAACCTCGAAGCCTCGGCCAACGGCGAAGCTCACGCCGAATTCGGCAAGGACGGCGAAGCGGGCCAGACCGTTTACGAGTCGGACAACGTCCCTCTCGCCGGCTTCCGCCTCCCGATCCTCGGGAACATCGTTCCGAAGGCGAAGCTCGAAATCAAGCTCGTCTGCAACGGCGACGCTTCCGGCACCGCGACCGGCTACGTCGGTTTCTCGGGCCAGGGCTTCGCAGAACTCGGCCTCAAGTACTCGAACGACCAGTTCTCCTCGCGCATCGGCAAGGGCTTCAACCTCACGCCCTACTACCAGTTTGACGCAAAGGGGCGCTTCGACGGCCGCTGCGACCTCGTCTCTACGGTTCGCACCTCCCTCTGGGGCGGCACCTACGGCAACGTCGACATCAACGGCTTCGCGGAAGCCCACGCCAGCGCCAGCACCTCGGGCGGCGCCGGCAAGACGACCGACTCCCAGGTCTGCGGAGCCTTCCAGGCGGGCCTCAAGGGAACGGCCGACGCCCGCCTCGGCGTCTCCCTCCCGATCGTCGGTGACAAGACGCTCCTCGACAAGCACTTCGAGCTCTTCGACATCAAGATGAGCAAGAGCGGCAAGTCCTGCGGCGACGCTGCCCCTCCGAGCCCCTGCCAGGACAATGGCAAGGCGAAGTCGGACGGCTACTACTGCGGCCAGACCTCCAGCGGCTCCAGCTTCGTCTTCCAGTGCACGAGCGGCACCCGCAAGGCGCTCCTCCAGTGCGCGTCGAGCAAGAGCTGCACTGCGGGCGCCTCCGGCACCGGCAAGGACCTCCTCGAGGCCCGCACGAACCTCTGCAAGTGACTCCACGAAAAGAGCGAAGCGATTTCGGTCGCTTCGCTCCTTCGAAAGCCGCCGGCTCCTTGGGGAGTTCGGCGGTTTTTTCGTGGCACACCGACTAAAAAGTGCCGCTCATGCCGACGCCCCAGGCGGGGACGTCCTTGGTGCCGTCCTTCGTCGCGACGGTCGTCGTCGTGATGACGCCCGCGTTCGGAAACAACGCCGCGCCCGCACGGGCTTTCCGACGGACCGGGGCGTCGTTGTGGGTCACCGCGAGACCGATTGCAGCCCCTCCGAGCGTTCCGAGGGCGGTTGCGCCGAGAAACATTCGCGCGCGTGTCGGCGTAAGCGTCCCGAAGACGAAGGGGGAGCCGATCGCTGCGCCGCCAAGGGCTCCAAGACCAGCGCTGAGGTCGACGAGGAGGACGCGGTTGGTGGAAACGTTTGTGAGGTGGGCTGCTGCCCCCGCTGCGACGAGTCCGAACGCGCTCCCGACGCCAGCCCCGCTCCGTGGCGTCGCTTGCGTCGTACCGCGGACGGCGAGCTCGGTAAGTCCGCCAAAAAAAAGACCATAGGCCGCGCCGGAATGCGTCAGCGTTGCGCCACCATCCGACACGTGGCCCGGCAGAAGCCCGAGGCCCGCGAGCCCAAGCCCCGCCGCACCGGCGCCGACGGCGGCCGAGTAGCGTTGCTCCAAAGGGCTGCTTTTCTGGCCGTTGGCGAGGAGTAGACCGCTCGTCGCGCCCCAACCGCTGCCGGCCGCCAGGTACCACGCATCGGCGGGCCGCACGTCCCACTCCTCGGCGACGAGGAGCCCTGTTCCGAGCCCGACCGCCGTCCCGATGGCGAGGAGCGGGTACGTGACGCGGGGGTCCGAGGACCCACTTCCCCGCTGAATCCCGTACGCCGCAAACGCCCCAAATAGCGCGCCATTTGCAGCGACGATCGACCGGCCTCCCGATCGAGGGGCTGCCGAAGGAATCGTTACGTCGTCATCCCCGACCGGCGCGCAGGAGGCATCCCCGCTCTCGAGGAGGGCGCGCGCGAGGACGAGCCCCTGGACGACGACCTCTTTCCCGGCAACCAGCACTACCCGGGTGCGTACCTCCGGGCGGTTTGGTGCGACGACGGCCAGCGCCAGCCGAAACTTTCCGTGGGGGGCTCGCGTGAGCGACGGTGCAAGCAGCCAGGTTTCCCGGTTCTGGGTGGCGAGCGCCAGGAGGTCGTCCGTAGCAAGGCGTCCATCGACGGGCGCCGCTGCGCTCGCCGGGGGTCGCAGGTCTTCATGACCGAGATCAAGAACAAATCCAAGATCTTGTACCGAATCGCGGAGCGTCGCTCCGAGCTCCCGGGAGGCGCGCTGGAGGGCGCGATCCTGGTCATCGGGCGGGTCCTTCGCCGCCGATCCTTGCCCGTCGTCGGTGTTGACGGCGAGCACCCGGATCGGTCGGGTGGCGACCTCGACTGGTACAGAAGTTTCCGATTTTCCTACAGGTTTTACCTCGGCGTTTGCCGTCGGCGGCGCCGCGAGCGCACGAAGAGGGAGCGCCAGCGCCGCCAGCGCCGCCAGCACACCCACCGCTCCGCGGCTCGCGCGGCGGCTCATCGCGTCGAGAAGGGGCTGCGTTCCGTCTTGATGGTCTCGTCGCCGAGGTCGAGTTCGAATTCGCCGATCTCCTCGGCGACAAGCTCCTCGCGCGCCGTCCGGAGCTGGCCCGACGTCGAGTCGAGGCGGTCGGCAAGCACACCGAGGAACTGCCAAAGGATCTTCACGCCGATCGCGTGGTCACGCCGAAGAAGATCAAAGAAGTCGCTGCGTTTCACGACGAGGCACTCGGCGGGGCCGAGCGCGGTGACCGTCGCGGAGCGGGGCTGGGCCCGGATGAGCGCCATTTCCCCAAAGTGCTCGCCGACGCCCAGCGTCGCCAGGTGGGCGCCGCCACGGCCGACGCGGACGTCGCCGGAGAGCACCGCGAAGAGCTCTTCCCCTTTTTCGCCTTCGCGAATGACGTCTTCGCCGTCGCGGTAGGTCCGCACTTCGACGGTTTGAAGCACCCGCAACACTTCGGCGTTCGAGAGCTTCTGGAACATCGGCATGTTCGCGAGAACTTCTCGTTTGAGCGCGAAATGCTTTGCCTCCGTCGCCGCCGTCGCCTCGTCCCCTTCGGCACGGATCATCACTACCGTGATGTTGTCCTTGCCGCCCCGGGAATTGGCGAGTGCAATCAGCGCCTTGACCGCTTCGTCACCCGGCTTTGCCGCGTAGGGGAGGAGCTCCTCCGGCCCTTCGAGGTAGCCCGAGAGGCCATCCGAACAAACGAGGTAAACGTCGCCAGGAAGCAGGTCGAGAACGAGTGTATCTGCTTCAATCCGCTCGTAGACGCCGACCGCGCGCACAATGGCGTTGCGCTGGGGAAGTTTCTCCACCTGCTCGCGCGTCATCTTCCCGCGCTTGACGAGCTCGTTGGCGACCGTGTGGTCCTCCGTCACCTGCTGGGCGGAGCCGCCCCGGAGGAGATAGACGCGGCTGTCCCCGCAGTGGGTCACGAAGACCTTCTTGCCGAGCACGAGGAGCCCGGAGAGCGTCGTCCCCATGCCGCGCTTGGCCTGGTCGCGAGCGGCTTCCTCGTAAATACGCGTACTCGCAGTGGAAACGGCCGCTTCGAGCATCGCGGCGACCTCCTTCTGCGTGACCCGCCGGGCGCCGCGCGCATCGTCGACGAAGTCGGTCAGGAGTTCGGCGTCCTTCTTGACCTCGTCGTGGAACGCGCGAACGGCCATCGCGCTGGCGACTTCGCCGGCGGCGTGGCCACCCATCCCGTCGGCGACGACAAAAAGGCCCATCTTCTTATCGACTAAGAAGTTGTCCTCGTTGTGCTCGCGCACTCGACCAACGTCCGTCGCGGCGTGAAAGCGGATGGCATCCGTCATGGCGGCGGCACTCTAGACCGAAACGTGTCGAAACGGCACAACCGAGCGGCGCCCAGCGACGTTCCTTCCCGTCGGCGCCGTGTTCCGGTCGGGTCCCGTGGAACGCTTCAGGGGCGAGTTAGGCTAGTATTTCGAAATAATTAACTATTCGTCGTCACTGTCGGCGTCCCCTTTGGAGTCGCGGAGGCCGAGCGCCTTGCACTTCTTGTAGAGATGGCTCCGCTCAAGGTCGAGGGCGCGCGCCGTCGCCGCCATTTGGCCGTGGTGGTGGAGCATTGCCTCTTTGAGAATCTGGCGCTCCGCCTCCTCGACGAGCACCCGAAAGGGGACCATTGGGCGATAGAGGGCCGTCGGCGCGCCGGGGGCGCTCCCCGGGAGGCAGCTCCGAACGTCGTCGGCAGAAATGCGATCATCCGGCGTGAGAATGACGAGCCGTTCGATGAGGTTTCGGAGCTCACGGACGTTCCCCGGGAAGCTGTATGCAGCGAGCGCATCCAAGGCGGCAGTGTCGAAGGCCATGCCGCGACGATCGTTTGCTTTTGTAGCAATTCCAAGGAAGTGCTCTGCCAGGAGGGGGATGTCCTCCCGTCGGGCCCGCAGCGGAGGGAGGTGGAGGGGGACGACGTTGAGGCGATCGTAGAGGTCGGGGCGGAAGGCGTGACTGTCGCAGGCGACGACCAAATCTTTGTTGGTTGCCGCAACGACGCGCACGTCAACTTTCAGCGTTTCATTCCCACCAACGCGCTCAATCTCGCGCTCTTGGAGCACCCGAAGGAGCTTTGCCTGCATGGCGATTGGCATGTCACCCACTTCGTCAAGAAACAGCGTTCCTCGGTCGGCTCTTTCGAACTTTCCACGCCGTTGCTTCGTGGCGCCCGTGAAGGCCCCCGCTTCGTGACCAAAAAGTTCGCTCTCAATCAATTCGCTCGGGAGCGCCGCACAATTGAGCTTCTCTAGCGGTCCCTTCGCGCGCGGGGAGAGCTCATGAATCGCCCGGGCGACGAGCTCTTTCCCGGTTCCGCGTTCGCCGGTAACCAATACACTTGCTTGGGATTTTGCCGCTCTCGCGATCTGCTCTGCGAGGCGCAGCATGACGCTGCTCGTCCCCACCAGCGCGCCACCAGCACCGGTTTTCGCGCGTAGATCTTTCGCTTCCGTCTCTGCGCGATCCAGGCGAAGCGCCGTTTCTACGTGGACAAGAAGAGCGTCTGTATTGAGCGGCTTCTCGAGAAACGTCAACGCGCCAAGCTTCGTGGCCCGCACGGCGGTGTCGATGGTGCCGTGGCCGCTCATCACAATCACCGGGATGTCTAGCTTCGATTCTCGAATCTTTTTAAGAAGATCGAGGCCATCGCCGTCCGGGAGCATGACGTCAAAAATGCAGAGATCATAGCTCCGCTTGTCGAGCTTCTCCCGGGCGACCTTCACGCCGCCCGCCACGTCGACGGCGTAGCCCTCCAGGGAAAGGGTCTTCTGGAGTGTCGTCAAGATCGCCGGTTCGTCGTCGACCAGGAGCAGATGTGCGCGAGCCATCCGGCCACGCTAGCGAACGTCGCGCCCCGCGTATCGCCAGATGGCGTCGCCCGCGGTAAGGCTTTGCCCATGATTGACGATACCGTCGCGGTGCTCCTCGCTCAGGTTGCCGAAGTGGGGCTTCCGGAGCGCATCGAACCGGCGATCGCTGCCGTCGATCCTCTCGTACGCGGCGCCGTGCGAACACGCGTTCTTGCGGCCGTCGAGGCGGCGAAAGCCAAGGTTCCGGCCGCCGATCCCGACCACCAACTCGCCCTCGCCTTCCTCCTCGCGCAGAACGCCGTCGGTGCGGAACCGGCCGCCCCCGGCGGTGATGGGTATCGGGCGATGCACACGACCTTTGACGTCGCAGACGGAAACGCCGTTGCGGCACGGTTCCGCGAGCGATCGGCACCGTTTCTTAAGAAGAAGACGACGAATCGTAGCCTCTCTTTTGGTCTGTTTGCGATCGTCGCGACCGCCATCTCGGCAGCAACATTTTTTGCGATGCGCGAGAAGCCGAGCGCAGAAGAAGCGTTTTTTCAATCCGCACTTGGTGTTGCTCTCAATGACCCATTTACCAATGCCGTGATCGACGGTACCGAGTCGGGAAACGCTACCGCTTTCACCGCATCCGCCTTCGTAAAGCAGGCGGGAGCTGGGAATTCTCAGAAATTTCAGGATTTTTTTGCGGAGATCCCGAAGGCCGCTGAGACCACTGGCCCTATTGACGAAGCGACCGCTTCGCTGTTTGTGAAAGAAAATGCGCTCAATGAGGGGCTGCTGGCGGCAAACCTTCCTGTCGTGTTGCATTCCTACGTCGGGGCGACTTCGCGCGGACGCTCTGTCTGGGCTACCGCCTACTACACGCCCCGCTATTTGACGTTCTCCCTCGCAGGAAAAGACTTTCCGCTCGCGCTTGGGCGCCGCATTGATGGCGTCAATCTAAAGGATGCGCGCGCGGTAAAGCTCGATGCGGAAACGTGGGGGATTGTCTCGTTGAATTTGGCGGAGGAAGAGGTCGCGACCGGTCTCGTCCAGCCGCTTGGCACCAGCGAAGGGCTCACGAGCTTCGAGCGGTCGATCGCGCCGCTCCTCGAAGAATTCGTGATGCCGGAGATCGAGAAAAATGTGCATCTTACACGAAAGGACCTCCAAGATGTGGAGGTACTGCGCCGGCGTCGCCTCGCCGTAAATGCCGAAATCGCTTCGAATTTTTTAAGTTCCTACAAGGCACCAACGACCTATCGGGTCTCCCCGCGTAGCCGCGCCGCCATGGACGATTCGATTCGGCGTGGAGTCGCAGCGAAACCGCTGCGCGCCCTCCTCGAAGCAGACGCCACCCTCGGTCGCTATCGGCCGCGGTTGGACCGGCTCGTTCTCGCGCATGCATCAGACATCGCTTACTTTTTCGCCGCACAAAACCTCGAAGCAAAGCGCCTTTCCGCCCTCGGGCGGACCGACGTCGGCGAACCGCTCCTCACCGCCGCCGCCTGCTACCGCTTGCTCAGCGATGGGAGCGAGCGGGCCGAGATGCCGAACGAGGTGCTCTGGTCTTTGCTTGAGAACGCCTACGACGGGAGCTACGCGACAGGCGTATCTCTACGGAATGCCTTGGGAAAGCTGTTCGGTACGGAGGCACTCCCCGTCGACCCGGCAAGCGCATCTGGCCGCGCGGCGATTCGTGCACTCTTCACGCATTCCGTCGCCGAGCGTGCGGCGGCCGCCCGGAACAACTACGCCCTCCTTCTGGGGGCCCCGCCGGCCCCCCTCGGCGTGGCGGTTCGTTGACGCAATTTCCGGCGCGCCGACGTGCCGGGTGTATGGTTCGCCCGCCCTATGGGACGCCTTCCTTTTTCGCGCTCGGTCGCCGCTGTTCTCATCGCCGTTTCGCTCGCCGCGTGCGGCCCCAAAGGGCCCGTCGAGCCGCCGCACACCGCGCCGACGGGCCTCGTCGCCGACGACGCATTTCCTGGGGAAGTTCATGCACTTCTCGGGATGGATCCCAACGATCCCCAGCGCCCGCGGGAGCTTGCGGTCGTCACGACCAAGCAGATCGCCCGCGCGTCGAACCGCTTTAAGCAGCGCGATCCCGAAGGGGGCCTGACGGCTCTGGCCGGAGCGCTTTCGCTCGTCCGCGCCGGCGAGTTCCAAAAGGCGCTCCTCGGCGCCGAAGGGGCCGCCGTGCTCGATGCCGCCGCCCGCGAGTACGCCAAGCGCGGCGACGAGGGGCGTGCTGAAGCTTCCTACCGAATGTTGCTACAGATTTCGCCGGAGGCCGAGGACGCGAAGTCCCATCTCGCCGCCCTCGGTGCGTGGGGGGCCGCCGGAACGTCTCCGCTGCTGATCGCCGGGGAAAAGGCGCGTGCGACGCAGACGCGCCAGCTCCTTGAGCCGACCGCAGACGCCCATACGGACGCGGAAAAGAGCACGCTTCGCTGGCTCGACGAGGCCTTCCTCCTCCGCGATCGCCATCGAAAGATGCAAGGTGCACCGACCCAGCCGGAAGCCTCCGAGGCGCTGCGGGCCTTCCAGACCGGCCCCTCGCTCCTCGCGGCGATCCATCTCCGGAGCGCCAATGCGGCGGCGGCGAAGGCGGCTCTCGAACTCCCGAACGTCCACCCGCTCGTGCGGGAAGACCTGATGAAGCTTATCGAAAAGGTGGCGAAGGACCCGACCGCCGAAGCCTGGCTCGACCTCTCGCGCGCCCTCCGCCCCGCCGATGGCGATGACGACGGCGAGAGCGCCCCGATCCTCCGCGCGGCAAGCTTCGCCGCAGCGGCGGAGGCCTACCGGCTCGATCCGACGGAGCCTTCGGCGGCGCTCACGACGGCGATCTGGCTCTCGGACATTGGTATGGCCGACGCGGCCCCCGGCGTCCTCGTCGCGGCGGTCAAGAAGGTGCAAGATCCCCGCTTCGTTTCGCTGGCTCTCAATGTCGCTTTCGACGGTATGGTCGCCGCCCTTGAGCATGAAGATCCTGCGCAAGCACGCCTGATCTACAAAGAGGCGGCTCCGCTCCTCGAAGTGGCCCGCAAGAAGGAATTTGCCGGCAAACTCCGCCCGAGCCCGGCCGCCCTCGATGGCACACTCGCCGACGCCTACCTGCGCGAAGCCGACCTCGATTATGCGTTTGAAACGCTGACGAAAGTCGCAAAGAGTGAGCCGTCGTCGGCAGCGTTTGTGAACTTGGCACGCGTCGAAGAGCACCGGCACCACCCAGACGTTGCTGCGGGACACCTCGATGCGGCCATCGCCGCCGCCGAGGGGCCGCTCGCCCGCGCCGAGATCCTCACGTTGCGTGGCGCCCTGGAGCGCCGCCGCAATCGCCCCGACGCAGCAACGACAGCATTCGCGCAAGCGCTTGAAGTCCTTTCGAAAGCTCGCGCGGCCACATCGCCGGAAGAGCGGGCTCGCGCCGAACGTATGATCGGCACCGTCTACGACGAAGCCGGCGCCCCGGCGAAGGCGACTGCCGCCTACCTGCGCGCCATCGACGCGGGGGCCCGCGATAAACGGGTGCAAGGTGCACTCATTGGCAATGCGGTCGCGCGCGCCTACCTTGCCCGTGACGAAGCGGCCGCCCACCGGGCCCTCGACAAGGGGCTCGCCTTCGACCTCGAAGAGACCGACCTCGTCTACGCGGCCCTCTGGGCCAACGCGCTCGAAAAAGATGCAAAAGCGGCCGAGTCTGACGCGGTAAAGCGCGTGCTCGGGAAGGCGGAGAGCGACCCGCGGTGGGTCGGTGCCTTGGCGCGCTTTGCCCGTGGCAAGCTCGATGCAGGCGCCCTTATGTCGCTCGCGCAGTCGCCGGCGCAGCGCGCGGAAGCGCTCTTTTACGCGTCGGTCGCTGCGAAGGGGCGTGGTGAGGCGGCGAAGGCGGAGGAGGGCTTCCGCGCCGTCGTCGCTACGGGGGCCATCGAGCTCATGGAGTACCAGCTCTCGCGGGACTTCCTCGACGCGACACGCTCGAACTTTCACGCAAAACTGCCCGAGTACGGCCTGCCGTGAGCGAGCGGGTTCGCTTCCTCCGCGAACCGGCCACGACCTGGAGTCGCCTCGGCTCGCTGCGCCTTCGCGCGCGCGCGGTCGCCGAAGGGGTCTGGGCGGGGGCACACAAAAGCCGCCGCCGGGGAGCCGGCATCGAGTTCGGCGAGAAGCGCTCCTACGCCGCCGGGGACGACCTCCGCTGGCTCGATCGGCGCTCACTCTTGCTGTTTGATAAATTGGTCGTTCGTCAGTTTGAGACGGAGACCGATCGCGCCCTTCGGCTCGTTGTTGATGCGACGGCGAGTATGGGTTTTGCAGGTATTTCGGCAGGTTCTGCGTTGCGTGCTTCGAAGTACGAAGCGGCCGCGACGGTTGCTGCCGTCCTTGCACGCCTTGCCCTCAAAGGGGGAGACCCCTTCGGAATCGCGCTGTTTGGCGGGAAGAGTTCCCGCGAAGACGCGCCGCGGGGCGTGCAGAACCTCCCCGTCCGCGCCGGCAAGGAGGGCTGGGAGCGCCTCGTCGATCTCCTTGAGGAGACGACCCCCGCAGGCGATGCCGTCGCCGACCCGACGCTGGCCGAGCAGGCCTTTGGCATCCTTCTCCGCGGGGCCCGCCGGGGCTCCCTCGTCGTCGTGATTTCGGACCTCCTCGATCGCGACGAAGCGCAAGAAAAACTGCTCTTTGGCCTCGCGAGCCGGGGCCGCGTGCTCGTCGTGTTGCGCCTCCTCGACCGCGACGAACGGACGTTCCCCTTCGCCGAGGCGACGGAACTTCGCGGCCTCGAAGGGGACCTCGTGCGGACCGCCGATCCTTCGGTTGCGGCCGCCTACCAGCAGGCGCTCGCCGACGACGAAGCGCGTCTCCGCCAGGAAATCGAGGCCCGCGGCGGTCGGCTCGTCGTCCGCAGCACCGACGAAGACCCGATAGAGATTGTGCGTGCCGTCCTCGATGCCGCCTGGCACAAAGTCGGCTGACGCCAAGAAAAATGCAGCCTGCATCCAATTGGGTGCAGGCTGCATGGGGGAATCCCTAGGTAGCTGCTCGGAATCTCCTTTTCGGAGTGCGACACGTCCTCGCGAAA
>DYPH01000272.1 GCA_020720045.1 Sorangium cellulosum
AGGGGTTGGTCGTGGCCGACGAAGCTCTGGATGTAGCGACCGAACACGACCGGGTGGTCAGGCTTCTGGTGAGCGCTTTCGTTTGCGTGATCGACGTCTGAAGGATCCCCTCGAATTTCGCGATATTTTGCGTAGTCGGGAATTCTTCCGCAGTGGCGTCGGTTACGGCGGCCATGGCAATGTCGAAGCGAATGGCAGCGGAGCGTGGAGCGACGGCGAAGACCCAGCGGCAGCTCGCACGAGCCGGCCTGGATGAGGCGAGCGTCGCGGAGTTCCTGGGCGAAACGCTCGAGGTGGACTGGCACGCTGCGACGCTGAAGTCGGTGGCGCTCGGCACGTTCGGCGTGTTGCACGCGGTGTCGCTCTGCATCCACGCGATCGGTCGTGCGTCGGCGTGGGCTCGCGATCGGGACCCGAAGCATACCGTAAAGCAAATTGATCGATTGCTGAGCAACCAGAACGTTAGCGTGTGGCTGTTTTCGCGCGCGTGGGTGCGCTTCGTCGTTGGCTCGCGTCCGGAAGCGATCGTGGCTTTCGATTGGACGGAGTTCGACGCCGACGGACACTCGACGATCGCCGCGTACCTCGTGACGAACCACGGTCGGGCGACGCCGCTGCTGTGGAAGACGGTGGAAAAGGCCACGCTCGAAGGTAGACGAAACCGCCACGAAGACGAGCTGCTCGAAGAGCTCGCCGCGTGTCTCCCCGAGGGGATGCGGGTGACCATTCTCGCGGACCGCGGCTTCGGCGGTCAGGCTCGCTACGCGCAGCTCCGGGCCCTCGGGATGGACTTCGTGATCCGCTTTCGCGAGGGGATCACGCTCACCGACGAGTTCGGCAACAGCGGTCCGGCGACCGAGTGGCTCACGAAAACGGGCCGGGCGAAGATGTGGAAGGACGTCGCGGTGACGGCGGATTGCTACGTCCTGCCGGCCGTGGTGCTGGTCCACGATCGCAAGATGAAGGACGCGTGGTGCCTCGCGACGAGCCGCGCGGATTTGACCGCGAGCGAGGTGACGAAGCTCTATGGCCGCCGGTTTCAGATCGAGGAGACGTTCCGTGACACGAAGGACATCCACTTCGGCATGGGCCTCAAGGCGACGCACATCAAGTCTGCCGCCCGTCGCGACCGGCTGCTGCTCCTGGCAGCGCTTGCGCACGCGCTCTTGACGCTGCTCGGCGCCGCCGGCGAACGCTGCGGACTCGACCGTCGCCTCCGCACGAACACGAGCAAACGTCGGCAGCTCTCGCTCTACAACCAGGGCGCCTACTGGTACGAGGCGATTCCAAACATGCGGGAGGAGCGCCTCGCTCTCCTGATGAACGCCTACGTGGAGGAGCTGCGGGAGCACGCGTTTTTGAAAGAGATCTTCGGGGTAATATGAGGGGATACTTCAGGGGAGGAGGAGATCCCAGGGCAAGCGCATCTAATTTCGCTGAAATACCGCGCAGGATATCGAACGCGTAGTCCGGCACCCACCCCGCGATCTTCTGCTTCGAGGCCATGCTCCTCGTCCCTCGCGACATCTCTCGTTTGAGCAAACTCACGGTGAGCTTCCGCAACGATGCGAGGTTCGTCGCTCCGTTGTGGCTCCTCACGCGAGACGCGTCCTCACCGAGCACGACGTCGAGTGTCCAGTGCAGTGTGTTCTCGATTCTCCAGTGAGATCGCACCCGCCGCTCGATGGTCTCAGCGTCCCCCGCCAGGCTGGTCAGATAGTACGCATCCTCGACCGAAGTCTTGCCGTTCACCTCTCGCTCGCGGCGGACCATCGCGACGCTGGTCAGATTGCTCCATCCGTCTGTCGCTGTGAGCGCGCTGAGGTCGCTCGTGGCGAAGACGGTGCGTCGCTCCAGGCGCCCGTGTTCGCGCTTCCCGGCGACCTCGCAGACGTCGACGCGCGAATCATCGAATCCGGCCTCTTCGAGACGGGCGAAGAGGCCCTGCACCTCCCTGCAAAGCGTCGGATGATTGTCCTTGAGCGCGAGAAGGTAGTCGGCATTCCTCCCAATAATCGCGGTCGCAATGGCCTTCTGACATCCGATAGCGTCGATCGTCACCGTTGCGCCACCAATGTCAAGTAGCTTGATTAGCTCGGGGATCGCCGTGATCTCGTTGTCCTTCGCTTCCACCGTCAGCGCACCGAGCGACAACGACTCTTCGGCGACCCATGCGCTGACGACATGCAGGGCGCTGCTGCCCGTGCGATCGCGAAACGAACCGCGCAGCGTCTTCCCGTCGATCGCGACCACCTTTCCG
>DYPH01000148.1:0-5332 GCA_020720045.1 Sorangium cellulosum
AGAAGTTGGATCCGCCGTCAACGCGGCGGATCGATGCAACCCACGGGCGGTCTAAACGTCCCGTCGCCGAGCTGGCCCGTCGAGTTGCTCCCCCAGCAGCGCGCCGAACGATCGGTGAACCAGGCGCAGGTGTGGGACCCGCCGACCGCAATTCCGACGACGAGGCAGCTCGCCCCGCAGGACGGATCCTCCGGCGGAGGGGCGGTGTCGGCGGCCGTTCCGCCGTCGTCGCGGACGCCGGCGTCGGTCTCGCCATCCCCCTCGACCAACCGACCGTCTTGAATCCCGAGGAGTTGCGTGCAGCCGGCGACCAGAAGCCCGGCGGCGGCAAAGCCGCTCCAGCGAACCCCCGCGCGCAGGTGCATTTGTGCGCGCCGTTTTCTCACCAGACACCCCCGACCTGGACGCCGGTCGGGCCGACGCCGACGGTCATCTTCTGGGAAGGGGCGGTGACGTAGAGCAGCGTCCCACCGAGGAGGGCGGCGCCGCCGAGGGCGAACGACACCGTCGAGAACGTTCCGAAGGATTTCGCGTCTTTTCGCAGCGCGACGCCGGCGGCATCGCAGTCGTTGGCGACGCCGTTGATGCCGCAGTGGCTCGCCGAGTCGTCGTTCTTCGCTTTCGCCTGGAAGCCGAGCGCCCCGCCGACGCCGAGACCGACGAGGCCGACGGCACCGACCACGAGCCCCGCGGTCCGTGCGCCGCCGCCCGACCGCGCTCCGTCGGCGTCCTCTTTCGGCTTCGGCGGGGCATCGCGGACGGTCGCCATCCATCGGAACGGCGGGCCCGAGGCGCGCCCCCCGCGGGCGAGCGGGAGGTCCTCCCCGACGACCATCGGCGTCTGGCTCCGGCCGGTCTGGAGGGTGGCAAGGGCGCGGCGCGCGTAGTTCGTCGCCTCCGTCGCGGTGACAAGGCCGTCGCCGTTCGCATCCCCCCAGCCGCCGAGGGCGCCGAGCACCAGGTAGCTAAACGCCGGGCGCGCGCTGCCGACGAGGGGCCCGGCAAATTGGTTCGCCGCCCCCGCCGCAAGCAGGGTCCGCTGGGCCGATGGGAGATGGGTCGTCGAGATCACCGGCTGGAGCCCCTTGGCGAGGGGGTCGCCGGTGCCGCTCCGGCCGCTGAAGCAGGCGTCGAGGATCATCACCGTCTTCCCGCCGTCGGTGTGAAGCGCGTCGTCGAGGACGCTCTGCGGGATCGAGCGAGCGTAGAGGCTGTCGGCGCTCTGGAGGGCGTCGGCGCCGACGAGGACCCCCTGGTTGCTGTCGCTCGCCGGGGCGCCGTGGCCGATGAAGATCACCCAGAGCTTTCCGCCGTGCACCGCCGCCGCCGCCTCCTTGGCGTGGGCGAGGATCGTCTCCCGGGTGGCGAGGCGGTCCTGCAAGAAGTGAATGTGATCGACGGGGAGATGCTCGGTTTCACTCAGGAAACGGAACCAGTCCTTGCCGTTCGCCACCGCCCCGGGGATGTCTGGGAGCTCGCCGTAGTTTTCGATGGCGACGATGAGCGCCGCGTCCTGAGCCCCTTCGGCGGCGATCCCCTCGGGGGTGGCGACCTCGGGCCACCCCTCGGTCGCTGGGGGCGCGCCGGCGCGGGCGGAGCCGGTGGCGAGAGCGACGCTGGTGGCGGCGAGGAGGCGAACCAGGCGGAGGAGGGCGGGGGGCAGGCGGCGCGCTGAAGGCATGGAGAGGGAAGGGACCACGCGTAAAGGACCGCAAACAATTGTGGGAATCACGTAGGGCGCCGCGCAGTCGCCCGGGCGCGACGGTCGATTTCTGGCACCGGGGGGCCGACGGCTCTTTTGTGCCGTGCGACAGCTCTTTGGGGCTGTGAGACGGCTCTTTTGTGCCGTGCGACAGCTCTTTGGGGCTGTGAGACGGCTCTTTGGGGCTGTGAGACGGCTCTTTGGGGCTGTGAGACGGCTCTTTTGTGCCGTGCGACGGCTCTTTGGGGCTGTGAGACGGCTCTTTTGTGCCGTCAAAACAAGCTCTGCCGTTCCCTCTTGCCAAATGCGCGAGGGCGATCCTGATTGCTCGACGCGACCGATCGGCCCGATCGTTGACGGCCGCCATGCAGTACCGAGTCTCCACGAGCATCACGCGGTCGCTGGTCATCGCCATGGAACGGCTTGGGGCGCGCCCCGAGGAGCACCTCGCGGATGCAGGTCTCACCCTCGCCGCACTCACCCGCGCACGCGCGATCCCCTGGGAGGCCCATGTCTCTCTCCTTGAGAGTTTTGGGGCTCGCCATGGCCGCGAAAAATCCGAGCTGCTCGGGGTCGAGTACGCCTACGCGTTCCCCGCGCTTCGCGCGATCCTTGGGACGATCCTCCCGATTGATGTGTTGGTCTACCTCGTCTGCGGGCCGCCCGTCGAGCGCCTGTGGCCGATGTACGAGACGACGCTCACGCGCGGTCGCCAGAGCTTTCGCTGGGAAAGTCGCTTGCGGACGGGCGTTCTGCCGAGCCTCACCATGTTCCATACAACGACCGGAATGCTTCGGGCCCTCCCGAGGATGCTCGGCCTCCGTGACTGTCTCGTCGAGACCCCGGTGCTCACGCCGACTCATGTGACCTGGGACATTGGTCTCCCCCCCCAGCGGTTTCTCTTTTCCCGCTTCCGTGGGGAGGACGCCATCGACGTGCTCCGGCAGGCGGAGCGCGACTTGGAGGCGGTGTTTCGCGACGTGCGCGCCCAGCGGAGTGGTGCGCCGGTGTCGGTGCCGGTGCCCGAGGCGGGGCCGTGCGCCGTCTGCCGTCCGAGGGAGGGCGAAGAGACCCCGCGCGCCTGCGAGCGCTGCGTCCCCAACGTCCCGACCCTGGAGGCGACCTACCGCTTGACCCTCACCGAGGCGCGGATCGCCCGTCAGCTCGCCCTCGGGAGCGACGTCGCCCAGACGGCCAAAGACCTCGGTTTGAAGGCGGCCGTCGTCCGTCGCCACCACGCCCGCGTCGTGGAAAAGCTCGCGACGGGCCTTCAACACGGGCCGGCGGCGCCGTGGATCGTGCCGGCCCTTCGCGAGGTGCGGTGAACGCCCTCGACCCCCTCGTTCTGCGCCTGTACGACGCCGCCGACGATCCGGGGACGGTCCCCGAAGCGCTAGGCGCCCTCGCCGCGTGGACGAGTGAGACGGCGGCGCCGCGGGCCCACGCGCTCCTGATGACGCCCAACGGCGCCGTCCTGGAGGACTTCCGCTGGGAGCCCGGAGCCCTTCGATCGCTATCTACTCGAAATGGGCGAAGATCTCCGCATGGCCGCCG
Organism: Sorangium cellulosum; assembly: GCA_020720045.1. Lineage (GTDB taxonomy): Bacteria > Myxococcota_A > Polyangia > Polyangiales > Polyangiaceae > JAAFHJ01. Next base: position 3,257 of record DYPH01000148.1, read on the forward strand.
CGCGGGCTCGCCCCGGCGAAGTGCTTTCGGATGCCCGCGACGTTGACCGTGCCGCCTTCGAGCGCTCCGATTTCTTTCGCGAGCTCCTCGCCCCCGTCGACAGCACCTTCAGCCTCTTCGGGACGTTCCCCCTCGGCGGCGATCTGATCCTGGGGCAGGCGTTCATCCGGGGGCGTCGCGACGGGGCGTTTGAGGGGCGGCACGCGGCGCGGATGAAGCAGGTGCTCCCCCACATCGGGCGGGTCGCGCGGCTTCTTGGGCTCCAGCGGGCGATGGAGGCGACCCGGGGCGATGTCACCGTCGCTCTCGAGGCGCTGCCGTCGCCGGTGCTCCTCCTGGATGGCGCCGCACGCGTGCTCGCGAGCAACCGGGCGGCGGAGCGGCTGATCCAGCAGCGGCGGATCGTCACCGTCGGCGGGCGCCTCTCGGCGGCCGATTCGCGCCAGGCGCAGGCGCTCGCGGCGGCGATCCACAAAGCGTTGCTCCTCGCCGACGTCGCCCGGCCCGCCGGGGCGAGCACCCTCAAGCCGGCCGCCTGCACGGTCGGGACGCCGCCGCTCAGTCTTATCCTTCACGCCGTCCGCCCCCGGAGCCCCTTCCGGAGTGGCGCTGCGGCGCCGGCGACGCGCGTGCTTGCCGTCGTCCACGACCGGGCCGCGTCGGTCCGTCTTGAGCCGGCGCTTGTGCAGCAAATCTACGCGCTCACGCCGACCGAAGCGGCCCTCGCGAGCGCCCTCGTCGAAGGGAAGACGCTCGCCGAATTCGCCGCGCTCCGCGGCTGCACCGAGGAGACGGCGAGGAGGCGCTCGGGCCGCGCATGCAACCGTTCCATGGCGACCACAAGGGCGCGGATCACCTGACCGGGGACTCCATTCGGCGTACTTTTTTCCATGAGTGAGCTCATCCCTTCGCCCCCCGTTCCTGGCAGGACCTCCCCCTATCTTCGGTCATAATGGGTGCTTCATTCACCGGCAGTCCGCAAATCCTTTCGAATGAATTCTCCGTTATATCGACCACATTCGTACACAGACAATCGGTGCGCACGGAGCACACGAGCGTGCGCTTTTCGCACGCCTGTTCGCTCCTTGAACGCGCGTCAGGGCACGCCCAGACGGCGAAGGTCGAGCTCGGCGAGGCGGGCGCGCGAAAGAGGCTTTGAGGCGGAGGTCCTTCGCCGTCTCTTCCGCAGAGCCGGTCTGCGCGAAGCTCTTGGCAATACGCGCTTCGGTCAGCGTCCATCCGTGCTTTGCCATCAACGAAGGGATCGTCAACGCCGCCCCGGAGACGGCCGCCGGATCGCCGTGAAGGGCGGCGCGTGCCACCCGTGCGAGGTCGACCAGCGACGCGACGGGCGCCATCACGAAGAGCCGCTGGGGCGGCGGCGTGATCCGCCAGGTTCCGCCGCGCTCGGTGAGCTCCAGCGTCTCCACGTCGGCATTGGGCAGCCCCAGACGCCCGGGTAGCACGCAGCAGCGAAGTCGTCGCCACCACGTGGGGCCGGCAGGGGCGCACGTCGGCCACGAGGTGCATGGCGTAGCGCAGCGATGCCCCCGAATCCTCGACGCAGGAGAACCGGTACATCGGCCAGAGGGGATCCGACTGCCCGATCGCCTTGTAGAGCACGCGGATCGGCACCAGGAGGCCGGCGAGCGCTTGAATTGCGGGGAACGCGGCGGTGTATTCGGCGCCGAGTGCCTCGATGGCAGCGTCGCTCTTCCCGGCGGCAAAGGCCTCAACAAACGCCACAAAGCTCCCAGCCGGCGCTGGCACGTCCCAAAAGATCGTCCCGCGCCCTTCGATATCCGCGAGGGTGAGCCGGCCGGCGGCGAGGTACTCCTCCACCGGACGCATGGCGACGACGACGGCGCGAACCGCCGATTTTTGCACGCGGTTGCCGCTCATGGCTGTGCCCCTTCCAAAACCCCACGCACGCGGGCGGCCCAGGGGGCGTCGACGGCGCCTAGTTTGCCAAGGATCTCGGGGAGGTGCCCGCGGACCACCGACGCCTTAAGACCGAGGTCTTTCCGCGTCTGCGCGAGCGGCACCCCCGCCGCGAGGTGGCGAGCGATCCGCGCC
>DYPH01000148.1:5432-13176 GCA_020720045.1 Sorangium cellulosum
TCGGTCAGCGTCAACTGGTGGGCGCTCGCAAGCGTCGCCACCGACGGTGCATCGCTCGAAACCACGGGTTTCCCCCGGCGAAGTCCCGCGACCGCCGCGCGAATCAGCTCACTGCCGCCATCGCGACGATACAGCAGTCGTTGCGGAGGGGGGCGCACCCGCCAAAGAGCCCGCCCAACGCTTAGGTGGACGACTTCAACCTCCGCTTCCGGGAGACCCAATCTGCGGGACATCGCTCGCAGCAACCCTGTCGTCGCGTGAAAATGCGCGAGCAAAGGCGGAGCGCCGTCCCGAAGCCGCTGTTCGAGGAAGAGCGAGCTTCCTTCATCGACCGACGAAAACTCAAACATCGGCCACAGGCCTTCCGCCTGCCACGTAAGGCGGTACAAGAGCCCGACCGGCACGAGCAGCCCAGCCACGGCCTGAATCGGTGGAAATACGGCGGTGTATTCGGCCCCCATGCTTTCGATTTCCAAGGCGCTCTTCAGACCGAGGTCTTTCCCCGTCTGCGAGAGCGGCACCCCCGCCGCGAGGTGGCGAGCGATCCGCGCCTCGGTCAGCGTCAACTGGTGGGCGCTCGCAAGCGTCGCCACCGACGGTGCATCGCCCGCGATTTCGCTGGTCGGCACCGACGAACGGGGCCCCATGCGAAGGCCTGCCGCTGCCCACCGGAAGACCTCCGCGGGGCCACCATCTCTCCGGTACAGCAGGCGTTGAGGCGGAAGCCGGACCCGCCACAAGGCACGCCGTCCATCAAGGTGGAGCACCTCGACCTCTGCTTCGGGAAGGCCGAGCCGGCGAGAGAGCCCGCGCAGAAGCCCGGTGGTCGCGTGCGCGAATGCTTCCGAGGGCGCGACGCCGTCGCGAAGCGTGTACTCAAATAGGTAATTTGCGCCGTCCGCAGTCCAGACGGGCACGACCATCGGCCAGAGGCGCTCGGCCGCCCACGTGGTGTGATAGAGTGTATCGACCGGGATCAGCATGCCCGCGAGCGCTTGAAGGCCAGGAAATACGGCGGTGTATTCGGCCCCCATGCTTTCGATTTCTGCGGGGGCTTTCTCGGCGGTGCTGTGCGCAAGAAAGACCCGGAACGCCTCCCAAGAGACCGTTCCGCGGCCGGCGATTGCTGGGTAGCTGAGGCCGGCGGCGGCGAGAGAGGCTTCTGGGTCGCCGCCAAAACGGGCCATCGTCAGTACCCAGGCGCGGATCGCCGCTTTCTGAACGGGATAGGTGGTCATCGATCGTTGGCCACTTTCTGCGGGGACGCATCTGGCGCGCGCCCCCCATTTGGGGGATAGCCGGCCGCCGTCCGCTACCCGCTACCGGAGCGCGTGGAGCGCGCCGCCGACGCGAGGAGTTCTCGAACGAGCTCCGATTGCCGGCGGACGCCGACCTTCCCGAGGAGGCGCTTCCCGTGGGTACGGGCCCGCGCCGGCATCGAAGCGAACTTTTTCCGCGAGCCATCTGCCCCGCTTGATTGGGAGTCTTTCGTCATTTTCCTCGAGGGCTTCGCCGTTGGTCGGAGCGCCCTTGAAATCGAGCATCTCGGGATCGAGTTCGCCGCAGCGTTGCCGGCGCTCCGCACGCTTGCCGGGATGCTCCTGCCGGTTGGAGCCCTGTTCCGCTTCCTCGTTGGCCCCTCAGAGCGCATGCTCTGGCCGATGGTTTCCACGGAAGTCGTCCCGCTGGCGGGCGCCTACGAGGTCTCGATGACGCTCGAGGAGGGGATCGCCCCCTGCCGGAGCTTCTTCCCGTTCCGGACGGGGGGCCTGCGCTCATTTCCGCGTTTGGTGGGGCTCGAAGATGCCCGCGTGACCGCGCTAGACCTGACCGACCGGAGTGCTCACTGGCGCGTTTCCCTCCCGGCCCAGCGGCTCCTGCTCCCGGAGCCCCCCGAAGAGCAAATTGCAGAAATGTATGCGGAAGCGATCGAGGAAGTCCTCGCATTCATGCTGACGACCCACCCGCCGGCGCTCCCAGATCCTCCGGAGATGCTGGGGCGTTTGGCAGACCTCACCGAAACGGAAATTCGGATCGTGCGGCGCCTCGAAATCCACCGGTCGACGGCGACTGCCGCCGAGGAACTCGCCATGAAGGTGGGGACGGTCCGTGCCGCCGTAACGCGGCTAAAGAAGCGCATCACGGCGGCGAAACGGCAGGGGAAGTCGCCGCCGATGTGGGCGCCCATTCTTCTCGAAGCGACGTGAACCGTGGCGTCCAAGGGCTCTAGAAGACCGGGACGATCGGGAGGGCGTCCCCCATCGTTCCGGCGGCCGCCCGTGCTTTCCTGTGTCGGTCACGCCCGTTTGGCCATTCGCATCGTAGCCCCAGCAGACGAGGCGCGAATTGTCGAGGAGCGCGCAGGTGTGCCCGACGGTCCCCACGTTGGGACTCGCAATCGCCCCGCCCAGGCTCGCGAAAATCTTGGCGGCGGTACGCCCCGCCGGGAGCGAAATCGGCGGAAGCGAAGCCCCCATCTCGCCGGGGAGCAGGCCGCGGTCTTGCGTATCCCCGAGGCCGAGCTGCCCTTGGCTGTTGCGGCCCCAGCATTTCGCCGCCCCTCCAGCGAACGTCGCGCAAACATGGGTGAACCCGTGGGAAATGCCGGTCACCACGCCGCCGCCGAGCGGAATCGCCAGGAGCGCATCCCCCATCTCCCCACCTGCGAAGCCTCTCGCGTTGGCGTCGCCGATCCCGGGGACGAAGTCCCCCCAACACTTCAAGGTCCCGTCGTCGAGGACCGCGCACATCCCGCCCAGTCGGCCGGCGATCGCCGTCGCGGTGCGCCCCGTCCCGAGGTCGACCGCCGGCAGCGCGTCGCCGAGCTCCCCCGGTTCGTCGCCACGCGCCTGCCGAACGCCGTAACCAGGCGCGTCTCCCCAACATTTCACCTGGCCGTTGTCGAGGAGCGCGCAGGTGGCCCGGTCCAGCGCGACGACCTGCCGGGCGCTCCGCCCACTCCCGAGCGGGACGGCGGGGAGCGCATCCCCCATTTCGCCGGGGGCGTCCCCGCGCGTCTCGGTGTCACCGAGGCCGAGTTGCCCGTCTTGGTTCGCCCCCCAACACTTGACCTGCCCGTTGTCCGAGGAGGGCACAGGCATGACTCGCGCCGAAGGAGATCGCGGTCGCTTTCCGTCCGATTCCAAACGTCGCGAGGCCAAGGAACGCGCCGAAATCGCCCGGATCTCCGCCGCGGTCGCGTGTGTCGCCTACGCCAAGGAGGGAGCCGCCGGCCCCCCAGCACGCGACCTCGCCCCCCTCCAGGAGTACGCAGGTGTGTTGCTGACCGACTGCGACGTCGACCGCCTTTCGTCCGCCAAGATCGACGGCGGCCAACGCGGCGCCCATCGTCGCCGTCGATCCTCCGACCGGATCCGGGCCGCCGCTGCCGGTTCGGAATGCGCCAAGCCCCCAGCACTTCAAGCGCCCGTCGGAAAGCACGACGCAACTGTGGAACTTCCCGAGGGCGACCGCCTTGATACCGGTCGCGCAGACACCGCCGTTGCAGGAAAAGCCGCGGCAGTCTGCCGGCGAAATGCAGGCTTTTCCGTCTTCACAGGCGTTGCACGCACCGCCGCAATCGGTGTCGGTCTCGGCGCCGTTCTTCGTCGCATCGAAACACGCAGGACCAGGAGAGGACGGGAGGGCGACGACGAAATCGGAAAAGTGGGTGGTCGCGGCGGTGAGGGATGTCCCGTTGCCGACAACGCCCGTCGGAATCGCTTCAAAGGCCCCCGTTCCGGCCGGCGCGCGAAAAATCCGTAGGTCGGCGATCCGGGTGCCTGGGGGCAAGCGGGCGAGGTCGACGGGGAGAGTGACAAAGACCGGCACGGTGAACGATTGCCCTTCGGGGCCAAGTCGCACCACAGGACTCGCGACCGTCCCGACGACGCCGGTGTTGTTCGGCGGCGGGGTGGTTGGCGTCAGCGTGATGGTCACGTCGTCGGCGACCGCTCCTGCTGGCACCACCACGCGCGCGCCGTCCGTACTTGTGACCTCGCCGCCCGCCGGTCCGACCGCGGCGGCGACGGGCGCCGCACCTTCCTGTGCGTCGCCGGGATCGAGCACATCGCGACCGGCCTCGATGGGCGAGATTCCCGCGTCGGAGGGCGTCTCGGAAGGCCCATCAAAGAGGCATGCGCCAAGGGCGATGAGCGGAAAGGCGGTGATGGCAGAAGCGAAGAGCGGGCGCATCGCCGGAGTGGAGCACGCCCCACGAGCGTCGGTCGACGTGGGATGCCTTCGTCGCGCGCGCGGCATGCCGTAGGAAGCGGGAAACGCGGCGCTGCGTGTAAGAAGTGTGGTTTAAAAAAGTAAGCAAATGCAGGATCTTGTGGCTCGGTCGCGTGGCGGAAAAAGGGCGCGTTGGCACGCCGCGGCGAAGGGGCGTCCGTGGCGACGCCCTACGGGATTTCCGCAATGGTTGCATCGGCGCGGCGGTGCTCTTCTCCCGAGATGCGCCCCTCGCCCTGGTCCTCCCGCTGGTGCTCCTGACGACGGCGGGGACCTGCATCGTCTCCCCCGTGCAACACTCCGATGATGCTGGGGCAGCGACCGACGCGCGGTCGAACGACGCGGCCGTCGCAGTCACCGTCGGCGCCGATGGCGGAACCGCAACAACCGCAACGGGCGCCTCCGTCGCTGTTCCCCCCGGCGCCGTGACCGACCCGACGACCGTAACCATCGCCCCCACGGCGCCCCCCGCCAACGAGACCGGCGTCGTCGGGACGGTCGCGAGCGAAGCGGTCCGGCTCGGCCCCGAGGGGGCAACCTTCGCCGCAGCAGTGGCGGTCACGCTCCCCGTCGATCGGGCGCGGCTTCCTGCCGGAAGAACGATCGCCGACGTCCGCATGTTCCGCGCCCCGGCGGGAACGACCGCTTTCGAAGAGATCCCGTCCCGCGTGGAAGGCGGGGCTATCGTCGGGCTCACGACCCACTTCTCCGATTTCGTGGCGGCGATCCCCGCCAGCGGCGCACCTGCCTGCAGCGATGGCCTGAAGAATGGCGCGGAGACCGACATCGATTGCGGCGGGTCCTGCGCCCCCTGTGCGGATGGCAAATCGTGCGGAGCCGCCCCCGACTGCGCCTCCCACGTCTGCACCGGGGCCCTGTGTCGCGAAGGATTTCAGGCGCTTGCGCTAGGTGCCGACCATACGTGCGCCCTTTCGACGAGCGGACGCGTCAAGTGTTGGGGCGCCGGTCGTGCGGGCGCTCTCGAGCGCGGGCACCTCGGGCGCGGCAGTTCGACGTTCCCCGACGGAACCCCCGGAACCATGGGGGCGAATCTCCGCGCCATTCCGACGAACGGCGCGCTCGTCGCCGAGGTCCGTGCCGGAAATTCGACGACTTGCCTTCGGTTTCAGGACGGAACCGTCGCCTGTCTCGGCGCCAACAGCTCCGGCGAACTCGGCCAGGGGGACATGCTCCCTCGTGGATCCTCGGCGGCAGACCTCGGTGTCGGGCTTGCCCGTGTGCCGCTCGGCTCGGGCGTTTCGGTGAAGACCCTCGCTTCCGGCGCCGGCACGTGCGCCTTGACGACCACGGGCGCGGTGAAGTGTTGGGGGGCCAACGGTAGCGGTGAACTCGGTATCGGCGACACGAACGCCCGCGGCGACGAACCGGGGGAAATGGGCAACGCGCTCCCAACCGTCGACCTCGGTGCCGGCCGCACGGCGATCGCGCTCACGCAAGGGTCTGGATTTGCCTGCGCAATCCTGGATACCAACGCCGTGAAGTGTTGGGGGGCGAACGACAGTGGGCAGCTCGGCCTCGGCGATACCGGTGCGCGCGGCGACGAAGCAGGCGAAATGGGCGACGCGCTCCCGACGGTCGACCTCGGCACGGGGCGCACCGCGCGGGCCATCGCCGCTGGCGGTCCGAGCATTTGCGCGCTCTTGGACAACGACACCCTCAAGTGCTGGGGGGCGGCGCGCGGTCTTGGCGACACGAACCCCCGCGGGGACGCCCCCGGCGAGATGGGGGATGCCCTGCCCGCCATCGACCTTGGCGAACCGGTGCGCGGCTTCTCCCTGGGGTTCGGCCACGTCTGTGTGCTCCTCGCCGCCGGGCGGACAAAGTGCTTCGGAGCCAACGCGGCGGGCCAGCTCGGGCTCGGCGACACCGCAGCCCGCGGAAACCTCCCCGGCGAAGTGCTAGGTCTTCCCGTTCTCGACCTTGGATCCGGTCGGAGCGCCCGGACGATCGTCGCCGGTAGCGGTCGAAACGGCGCGGTCGGCCCCGTGGCGCATACCTGCGCACTGCTGAACGACGGCTCGGCGAAGTGTTGGGGCTTTAACGAGAGCCTTCAATGCGGATATCCGTTCGGCCCCTATGTGGGAACGAAGCCAGGGGGCCTCGGAGATGCGCTTGTCGCCACTTCGGTCTGGTGACTCGGCCGAAAAATCCGGGATCCCGTTCCGGCGGTTCGTCCCCTGAAGCCCCTCCCGCTCCTCGAGATTTCGCGTTAAGCGGCATCGCCATGCACCGTTCCCCGCTCCGTGCGCATGCCCGTTTCGCCGTCTTCGCAACGCTCGCTCTCTCGTTGGCCGGGTGCCCGAAAGAGGAAAAACGGGAAGGCGCTCCGCCCCCGGGGGCCAAGAACGGCGCCCCGCCACCGGCTGCTTCGGGTGCAACTTCGGGGGCTTCCGCGGCGGCAGGCCCGGGCCCGTGTGCCTCCGGCGGCGGCGAAGTCAAGGACGACGCCACGAAAGCCTTCTTCCCGAAGGCGATCGCCGGCTGGTGCCTCGACCCCCAGTGGGAGACGAAGAGCTACGGCGACAAGGCGAAGTTCACCAAAGACAAGCTCTGCACCACCGCCATGGATGGCGGCTGTGAAGCCTATTTGAAGGGGGGCCTCGTCCGCTTGGTCATGCTCTCCTACATCGACGGAAGTGGCAAAGGGGGGAGCGTCGAAGTTAAACTTACCCAGTTTGATACCGCGGAAAATGCCTTTGAGCGCTACACGCGTACCCTCATTGATGAGCAGGACCCAGCAAATCCGAACGTCGCCAAGCCCCTCGACGAGAAGCAGGCCAAGTGGGGCGCCCTCGGCACCGGCGCCGGCTACGGCGTGAAGGGGAACTACTTCGTCGAGTTCTCCTACTCGAACGAGACCGAGACCCCCGAGCAGCTCAAGGCGAACAGCGCCAAGCTCCTCCCCGAGCTCACCGCGTCGATTCTCAGCAAATTGCCTGGCGAAGACGCCGCCCCGGGGCCAGTCCTCGCGCTCCCCTCCGACAAGCGCCTTCCGATGGGGATCCTCTTCAAGGGCTCCGACCCCTGGTTTAAGGCCCAGCAGGAAGGGGCGGGCGCCGGCAAGGAGGAGGCGACGAGCCCGGTCATGATCAAGGGGACCGGCCCGCTCGCCCTCGGCTTCTACAAAGATGGCGACAAGCGCTGGCGCATTCTCTCCGCCGTTCGGAAGACGGAAGAATTGGCAAAGGACGCATTTAAGGCGTTCAAGAGCCGCCCGGGCGCGACCACGCTCAAAGGGCCCTCGTTCGACGAAGGCGTGATGATCACCTTCGGCGGCGCCAATGCGCCGAAGCAGGAATTTTACGTCGCCCGCAAAGGGGCTGCAGTGTTCGGCGTCGGCGACGACGAGTACGCACTCACCGCGAGCACGGCGGCCAAGGTCGGAAAAGACGAGGCCTTCGCCAAGCTCGCCGCCCTGTTCGCCGCGACGAAGTAGCCCCTAGGTAGCTGCTCGGAATTGCAATTTACACGGGATGTGATCAAAGCAATG
>DYPH01000273.1 GCA_020720045.1 Sorangium cellulosum
TTTAGCTGGTCGATGCTCTTCGTAGAGAGGCCCTTGTCGCTGAGGCTCTTAAACTCGATGATGCCAGTGCAAGTAGCGCTCTGCCCGGCGCCAATCGGCTGTTCGTAGGCTACGACGACGGTTCGGAGGACGATCCCGAAGAGATCCTCGAACTCGAGCTCGCCCTTCACGCCGAGGATGTCCGAGGTCGAGTTCGTCACGACCGCGTTGAATCGTGTGCCACGGCGAGGTTCCCCTTCCTGCGTGACGCTGTTCACGCAGATGGACACCTTGGCGAGTTCCTCGCGCCTCTGCCGTTCCTGCTCCTGTTTCTGTTCCCAGTCTTCTGGTAGCACGGCTTGCTTGTCGAGGTCGGATGGCACCTCGGCGACTGCAGGATCAGCGCATGCACACCCGAACAGCATGAGCATCAGGAAGCGGAGCATCGGGGCCTCCGTGTCACGGGGTTGTTCGACCTTCCGCAGAACGTCGAGCTCTCAACCCGGAGTATTCGTCCCGGCACTCCCGGGCACGAGACGAGGGTTCGACGCGCTCACGGGCGGCGTGAGCTGACAAGGAGCGTAGGTTGAGCGCACACCACTCCATGCGACCATGTCGCCGCGCTCGTCGGAGTGGCACCCGTGGGGCTGCGCTGCCCCGGAGGACATCAGGCCGCGGCACCTCCCTTCGCCATGAAGTCGTCGGGAAGAGCGAAGGCTTCGGTGAGGACTCGCCAGGCCTCGACCTTGGCCGAGCCGATGCGGACCTCGATGCGCCGGGCATGACGGACGATGCGCGCCGAGGCCTTGAGGAAGCGCTCGCGGAGGATCTGCAACGAGAGCCCCTGGCGCAGAACGCGGGAGACGCGCAGGCGGACGTGGTGCATGAGGTTGTAGGCGAGCAGGCCGAGGAGGAGCACCACCTCGTTGGCCGCGATGGCGTGAGGCGACACCTTGGCCGCGACCACGTTGACGAGCTCGCCGATGTGGTTCTCGGCGCAACCTCGCTGGCGATAGCGGTCGAGCAGGCGAGCGGCTCCCTCCTCCTTGGCGGAGACGTTGGTGACGAGGAAGAAGAGGTTGTCGAAGAGTTCACCGTCACGGTCGCAGCGTTCGACGAGGACCGCGACGATGCGTCGGGGGGCATCCCAGGAGCCGGCCTGGTAGGTGAGCTCGGTGAGGGCCTCTCGGAGAGTCTCGCTCGGAGCAGCCTCCCAAGCCGCTCGGACGCCCGCAGCCCAGGAGGCGGCGAGGTCCTTGATGACGTCGTTGCTCTTGATGCGAGCGACGAAGCGCACTTCCTGCTCCTCGAGGCCCCGCATGATGTCGTCGGAGGCGTACCCGGCGTCCATGCGGACCCATTGCCGATCACAAAAATGTCGCGTTCCTTGGAGAAGAGGAGCGAGGAAGTCGAGAGCATCGGCAGCAGTGTGCGTGTTTCCGGGGCGCATCCTGGCGTCGAGGACATGGCCGTCGGCGAAGGCGACGATGGGATGGAAGCAGGTCTCGTGGTAGTGCCCGTTGTAGACGGCGCCCTCCTGGTAGCCGTGGGCCTCGCGAGGGAAGGAGTCGATGTCGATGATGAGCTCCTTGCGATGGCCGAAGGTACGCCAGTAGTCCAGCAGGGCGAACTCTCGGACGAGGGCATGGAGGCCGCGGCGGTTGTCGGGCTGGGAAAGCATGTGGACGAGGCGGGACATCGTGGGCTGGGAAGCGAGGTCCTGCTCAGCGGCGGTCGCTCCTCGTCGGTCCGACGCGGCGATGCGGAACAGAGGGTCGTCGCGGAGCCGGTCGGCGTCGTCGAGGTCGTTCCAGCCCTGGGCGATGAGGAGCACGGCGGTGCGCAGGAGCGTGATGAGGGAGTAGGTGATGGTGGCCTGGTCACGCCCATCCGCGAGATGCTTGGCGACCAAGGCGTCGAGGCCGAGCGACGTGGCGACGCGCCGGAGGAGCAGGGCTCCGGGGTCCTCGCTAAGACTCTCGGTAGATGCGACGATATGGACAGACCGGTTGAAGGGGAGCCAGAACTGGCTACGCTGACGAAGGGCTTCACCCATGCGGACCTCGCGGGAGGCTTTGATTGCCAGCCAGTATATAGCTTATACCGGCACTTGCCGCAAGTCCCATGGGTGGGCTTCTTCACGCTACGAATACTCCGGGTTCAGGCGCTCCGTGATCGCCTGAGGGACGCACTCCTCGAAGAGGACGAGGGTGCAGTTCCGTGCGACGAATACTTGTTGGGGATGATCCACCGGGATCGAGGA
>DYPH01000274.1 GCA_020720045.1 Sorangium cellulosum
CTGCAAATGGCAATTAAAGTTGGTATTAACGGTTTTGGCCGCATCGGCCGCATGGCTTTCCGCGCAATCGCCAAGGATTTCCCCGAAATCGAAGTGGTCGCGATCAACGACCTGCTCGACCCCGAATATCTGGCGTACATGCTCAAGTACGACTCGGTGCATGGCCGTTTCAACGGCGACGTGTCGGTCAGCGGCAGCAACCTGATCGTCAACGGCAAGACCGTTCGCCTGACCGCCGAGCGCGATCCCGCCAACCTGAAGTGGAACGAAGCAGGCGCCGACATCGTGATCGAGTGCACCGGCTTCTTCCTCGACGACGAAACCTGCCAGAAGCACATCGCTGCCGGCGCCAAGAAAGTCGTGATGAGCGCGCCGTCCAAGGACGCCACCCCGATGTTCGTCTACGGCGTCAACCACGACACCTACACCGGTCAGGCCATCGTGTCTGCCGCATCGTGTACCACCAACTGCCTGGCGCCCGTTGCCAAAGTGCTGAACGACAACTGGGGCCTGAAGCGCGGCCTGATGACCACCGTTCACGCAGCAACGGCCACGCAGAAAACCGTTGACGGCCCGTCGATGAAAGACTGGCGCGGCGGCCGCGGCATCCTGGAAAACATCATCCCGTCGTCCACTGGCGCTGCCAAGGCCGTCGGCGTGGTGTTGCCCGCACTGAAAGGCAAGCTGACCGGCATGGCCTTCCGCGTGCCGACCTCCGACGTTTCGGTGGTCGACCTCACCGTCGAGCTGGACAAGCCCGCGACCTACGCCGAAATCTGTGCTGCGATGAAAGCCGCCTCGCAAGGCGCGATGAAGGGCACGCTGGGCTACACCGACGAGAAAGTGGTTTCCACCGACTTCCGTGGCGTCGGCTTCTCCTCGATCTTCGATGCCGAAGCCGGTATCGCGCTGGACGGCACCTTCGTCAAGGTCGTGTCGTGGTACGACAACGAGTACGGCTACACCTGCAACATGCTGCGTTTTGTGCAGCACGTAGCTAAGTAATTCGGTAAGCGGTGAGCGGTGAGCAGGGAGCGGTTTTGTCCGCTCTCCGCTTCCCGTTCACCGCTCACCCACCTGAGTTGTAAGGCCTGGGCGGCACGCCGCCCAACCCTTACCGCTTAATTATTCAGGAGAACCCCATGCCCCATTTCATCCGTGTCACCGATCTCGACCTTGCCGGCAAACGCGTCTTCATTCGCGCCGATATGAACGTGCCGGTCAAGGACGGTAAAGTCACCTCGGACGCCCGCATCACCGCCTCGATGCGCACCATCGAACATTGCCTCGGCGCCGGCGCCAAGGTCATGGTCACCTCCCATCTGGGTCGCCCGACCGAAGGCGAGTTCAAGGAAGAAGACTCGTTGAAGCCGGTTGCCGATGTCATCGCGCAGAAGCTCGGCAAAAACGTCCGCCTGGTCCGCGAATGGGTGAACGGCGGTTTCAACGTCGCTGACGGCGAACTGGTGGTGCTGGAAAACTGCCGCGTCAACGCAGGCGAAAAGAAAAACGTCGACGACACCGCGAAGAAATACGCTGCGCTGTGCGACGTCTTCGTGATGGACGCTTTCGGCACCGCGCACCGCGCCGAAGCCTCGACCCACGGCATCGCCAAATTCGCCCCGGTGGCGGCTGCCGGCATCCTGCTGACCGAAGAACTCGACGCGCTCGACAAGGCGCTGGCCAACCCGGCGCGCCCGATGGTCGCCATCGTCGGCGGCTCCAAGGTCTCCACCAAACTGACCGTGCTGGAAGCGCTGTCGGAAAAATGCGAACAGCTGGTGGTCGGCGGCGGCATTGCCAACACCTTCCTCGCTGCTGTGGGCAAGAACGTCGGCAAGTCGCTGTGCGAACACGACCTGATCCCGACCGCGCAGGCGCTGATCGAGAAAATGACCGCACGCGGCGCGATCATCCCGATTGCCGTCGACGTGGTGTGCGGCAAGCAGTTCGACGCCAACGAACCCGCCGTGCTGAAAGACGCAGGCGACGTCGCCGACGACGACATGATTTTCGACATCGGCCCGCAGAGCGCGCAGCAACTCGCCGACATCATCATGAACGCCGGCACCGTGGTGTGGAACGGCCCGGTCGGCGTGTTCGAGTTCGACCAGTTCGGCGAAGGCACCAAGACCATCGCCATGGCGATCGCCAACACCAACGCCTTCACCCTGGCCGGCGGCGGCGACACCATCGCCGCGATCCAGAAATACGACATCTACGACAAGGT
>DYPH01000275.1 GCA_020720045.1 Sorangium cellulosum
CGTGTGGGCGGCTTCCGATCGTCCTCTCCGCCGACTTCGCGGCGACCGTCGACGCGTCGGAACAAGCGCTCGCGAGGGACGAATCGGTGTTTGCCCAACATGGGAAGCTTGTTCGCGTCGCCGCCCAGAAAGCGAAGATGCGCGCCGGCATTCAGGTTCCACAGGGGCCGATCGTCGTCCCGCTCACCGCACCCGCCTTGCGCGATCGGCTCTCCCGCGTCGCGACGTTCTTGAAGGACGCCGGCGACAAGGGGACGATCGAGGTGAAGCCGCCCAAAGACGAAGCGGCGGCCCTCTTGGACCGCGGCACCTGGGAGGGAATCCGCGCACTCGAAAGTATCGCCGCGGCCCCGTTCGTGCGACCTGACGGCACGATTTGCGACCAACCCGGCTACGACGAAGCGACGGAGATCCTTGCGGTTTGGGAAGGGGAGTGGCGCCGCGTTCCGGAAGCGCCCACGAAGGCGGAACTTGCCGAAGCCGTCGCGACGTTGCGCGAGCCGTTCAGTGACTTCCCGTGGCTCAACGGAGAGCACGAATCGGCATTTCTTGCGCTAATCCTCACGCTCGTAGGCCGCCCCGCGATCCCCAGCTGCTGCCCACTCTTCCTCATTGAGGCGAATATCCGCGGCGCGGGGAAATCCAAGCTCGCTTTTTGCGCAAGCCTGATCGCCTACGGCGATATGCCTGCAACATGCAATGAACCGAGCGGGGACGAAGAGCTTCGGAAGCGCATCACTGCTCTTCTCGCCGCGGGCTACCCCTTCGCGCTTATCGACAACATCGCCACGCGGATCGCATTTCCTTCCCTCGATGCCGTCTTGACGTTGGAGAAGTGGGGCGATCGCGTTCTCGGGAACTCGACGGTAACCAACGTCCCGGCCCGCACGGTTTGGGCGGCGACGGGGAACAACGCGGCGATCGGCGCCGACACCGCACGCCGCACCATCCTGATCCGGATCCATTCACGGCGCGAGAACCCGGAAGACCGCGAAGGGCTCAAACATCCCGACCTCTTCGCCTACGTCCGTTCGCGCCGGAAAGACCTCGTGTGGTCGGCGCTCACGATCTGGCGCGCATGGTGGGCCGCCGGCCGCCCCGAATGCGGCGTGAAGCAGATGGGGAGCTTTGAGCCGTGGTCTTTGTCCGTCCCGCCCGCGCTCGTTTTTGCCGGCCTCCCCGATCCGCTGGCGACACGCCGCGAGGTGGAAGCCGAGGACGTGGAGAAGGCGAACATCGAAGCGATGCTGATCACCTGGGAGCGCCTGTTTCCGGGGAACGAACCGACCACCGCCGCGGCCTTCGTTCAACTCGTGTCGCCCGAGGGGGCGCCGAAAGAGCGCGGCGGCGAGCTGGCGTGGGCCGCGGCCAACCTGGACGAGTTCGCGCCGAACAAGGGCGGCCGGGCAACCGGGCGAAGCCTTGCGATGCGGCTTCGAGGAGTGAAGGGGCGCGTCATTGGAAACCGCTGCTTTGCGACGGCCGGCGAGGACAGAAACGGTTCTGCGCTGTGGAAAGTCGAAACCGTAGTTTAATAAAAACAATTACTTATAGACCACAGACAAGATATTTTCATAGATCAGATCTATCCCCCGCATCCCCCGCAAAGTGCTTGAACCCCTGCAAATTCAGGCACTTCGTCTGCGGGGGATGCTGCGGGGGATGCGCGGGGGATGCGGGGGATAGACGCCGGAAAAAAAGTGGCGGCGAGCGTTTTGATCCCCCGCATCCCCCGCACCCTTCGGCAAAGCAAAGTGGTTACAAGGGGTTAGCCTGCGGGGGATGAGGTCCGCATCCCCCGCAAAGGAAGAGCTTCCGGCATGACGCAACGCAGTACACAACTTGAAGCATTGCCGCTGGGGGCCGTCGGTCTCCTTGCCCGGCTGGCGCGGGATGGCGCGCAGGTTCCGCTCCTGCGGGCGCTCGGCTGGGGGACGGCTGCGGTGGTGCGGCGGTACGTGAACCTTCTCGCGCGCGAGGGCTTCATCACCGTCGACGGCGTTGACGACCTTGAAGAGGTCAAGGCCGCCGGCCTCTCCGCCCGCTTCGTGTCGCGGCACAGCGCCGCGATGCTCACCATTCGCTTGAACGATGCGCGCGTTCTCGAGTCGCCGGTGAGCCCTAGGCGCCGCGCGGAGCGCGAACGCTGGCGACTGAAGAAAAGGAGGCAACGGCAAAGTGTCTCCCCGTCGGTCTCTCCTGAATCGGGCCAAAACCTGCGCGAAAG
>DYPH01000276.1 GCA_020720045.1 Sorangium cellulosum
ACACGTGCCCCCTGACCCCCAGGCACCGCGCACGTGGTGATCTCGTCAATTCAGCGTGGATTTCGCTTGTCTACCGAGCAGGCCGGGTGACCGTCAGTCGGCTTGACGATGTCGCCCCGTCTGGCTGGCGCAGTGTCCGGGGGCGGCGAAATCCGGGCACACGTGCCCCCTGACCCCCAGGCACCGCGCACGTGGTGATCTCGTCAATTCAGCTGACGAGAGAGCGGGGAGGACGGTGGCAAGTGGATGGTGCTTCGGCGACCGGATCGCGTCAGTCGACCGGGGACGCGGATGAGGGCGCGCCGCAGCCAGGGCAGTCGCCACTTTCGCAGCGGCGGGTACTTGGCGTCGACCCAGTTCAGGACGAGGTTGTGAGCAAGCATCACGACCCGCATCGCGGCGTGGTTGGCATCGAAGTGCCAGCTCGAGTGATGGCCGAGACCGAGCGCCCCCTTCCGCTCGGCGATCAGCGGCTCGATGCCGGCGCGCCCGTCGTAGTCCCACGCGATGTCGTCTGCGTCGTCGGGTCGATTGGTCAGGTAGACATGGACCGAGTCGAGGTCGACGCCGTCCCAGAGCGCGAGCTGACGGCTCTCGCGGTCGCTCGTGCGGGACGCGATCACGCGGACCTCGAGCTTGCCCCAGGACGAGCGCTGGAACGGGAGCTCGGCGATCTGGCGCGTCGGCCTGCCGAGCGCGTCGCGCTCGACGGTGCGCCACTCGGTCTGCGCCATGAGCGCGCTGACGAGGTCTTGCGTGAGTCGGGCCTTGACCAGAAAGTAGGCCTTCTTCGCGTGGATTGCCCGCAAGATCGCGGCACAATCCCCTCCGGCGTCGACGCGCACGCAGAGGTCGCGCTTGGGTCCCAGCACCGCACGCACGCGCTCGACCCACTGACCGATGCGGGCGGCATCGTCTTCGCCCAGCCCGGTGTCTCCTCGCCGCAGCGTGGCGCCGACCCGTGTGTCGCTCTCGGCGACGCGCGCGAAAATCGGGTGGTAGCTCGGACGCCCGCGGTAGCGCGGATTGGGTCCAGGCACGGCGCCCTCGTGCTCGCCGTCGACGGGCGTGACGGAGGTGTCCACGTCCATGTGCACCATCGGCACGCGCAGCCGCGCGACGCGGGTCAGGCCGGCGCGCGCGACGATGCCCTCGAGCTTCCGACAGCGCTCGGCATCGAAGCGCTCGAAGTCACGGTAGACAGTGTCAAGACTCGGCACCACGCCGCCCGCGAGCCGCACGAAGACGGAATCGGCTGCCAGCGCTTCGATGCCGAAGACGCGCGTCTCGCCGGCGACGTAGCTGTCGAGCGCGAGCCGAATCTGAGCACTCATCGGGTACACGACGAGCCGGCCCGGCTTCAAGTCATCGAACGTCCGGGCGAGCTCGCGATCCAGGCCGGTGGTGCGGACGTGCCCGCCGAACGAGACCAGCCCAGCAACACCGGTGAGCGTCGGATCACACTTCCCTCGATGAATGCGGCGGGGGTCAGGCCGACGGACCCGTGTGCTGCGGAGGTGGCCATCTCCGCGCTTGCCGCCAACGACGTCTCGTCGCACCTTCTGGGTGCTCGGCGCGTGCTTCGTTTTTGTCATCGCAACCAAACGCGTCGCATGCGCCGGGCCTACTTTTCAAGCCTCTGCGCGCTGATCGTATGCGGTCGCGCCGGACGAAGCGGCGGCGATCACGCGAAACCCACGCTTAGCGGGGCCGGGAGGGTCGAGGACACGATCAACCTTCTCGGCCACGCTGCCCGCGTCATCGTGCGCATCGTGTCGAAGTTGCTGAAGACCAGCCCGGAAAGGATCTGTCGCGAAGCGAGCTGCCGCCTGTTGCTCGAGCCCAGCATCAAGGCCGGCCTCGATATCGACTGGAGCAATCCGAGGCAAAAAGCGACGGCGATCGAAATCGTCGAGCGTCAGGTGTCGTCGCTGCAGACGTGGGTGGAGAAGCACCTCGACGACGACGTTCGTGGGGCGATCGAGAGCTACCTGCAGACGCTCGACAGGGTGAAGGAGCAGGACCTCGTCGAGGCGGCGGACGGCAGGGTCGCCATCAAACAAGCCGTCGCTGAGGACAGGCAAATCTCCGTCGAAGACATCGCCATGCGACACGGACGGAAGAGCCGTACGAAGCGCTTCGACGGCTACAAAGAGCACGTTGCGTGCGACCTCGATCTGCCCGTGATCCTCGCGGTCGCGGTGACGCCCGCCAACCGACCCG
>DYPH01000277.1 GCA_020720045.1 Sorangium cellulosum
CCGTTGTCCTTGAGGAAGCCGAACCGGAAGATGTCCATGACCATGTCCTTGTCGATCTTCTTCGGCCACGCCCAGTTGAAGTCGGCGAGCGATCTGGGCACGGGGACCTTGGCGGCGCGCAGCCGGCGCTGGACGGACCGCGCCATCCGCGCCTCCCGCTCGCCGTCGAGCAGCCGCCCGAGCGTCTCCGCGGGCGTTGTTTTCCTCTCCTTGGAAGCTGCGAGCACGGCGTCCACGTTCTCCGCCATCCATTTGAGTCCAAGCTCCTTGAGCAGTTTTTTGATGTCCATTCTCAGAACTCCTCCTTTCCGCGCTGGTCGTAGATGCCGATGTCGGGTTCCGGCAGGTCGACCTCGAGCATGTCCCCGCCCCTGAGAAGGCGCAGCGGCCCCGGCTCCGCGCGCGGCTTCGCCCGCGACTCGAGCACGTTCAGCACGTACTCGGCGGAGTACGCCCCGGACTCGGCGGCGTCGCGCAGTGCGCGGGCGGTCTCGTCCCGTCCATGCGCCTCGGCGAGGGCCACGATCCGCCTGACATGCGAGAGCCAGTTGGCCCGCCGTTCCCTGAGCCCGGCGAGGTAGCCCTCCGCCGCGTCGCCCAGACGGAGGAAGGCGTTGACCGCCGAGCGCTCCCTGGCGCTCCTGCTCCGTTCCAGGTGGGCGCGGTCGTGGGCCGGGTCGACGATGTCGAGCTTGCGCCCGTACCGCCTGACGTGGTCGGCGACAAGCCGCTCCCTGTCGTAGAACACCATGCGGTCGGCGCTTTTGCGCAGCGTCAGCCGCCGGCCGGCGTGCTCGGGCGGAACCGAGTAGCGGTTCGTGTCGGCCTCCACCCGGTACTGGATCGACGCCTGGACGGCGGCCGTCACCGAGCGGTCGGGCGGGATGGCGGGCAGCGGCCTCAGAGCCTTCCGCTCGGCCTCCTCGAAGAGCTCGTCGGGGACGCGGCCGGTGGTCTTGTGGACGCGGCGGTTGGCCGTCTGGTCGAGCCATGCCGCGAGCGACGCCCGCAGCCCCTCGAACGACTCCTCGCCGCGCCCCGCCAGGAACCCCGTCCGGACATAGCCCACAGCGCGCTCGACCCCGCCTTTTCCGCGGGGCGACCTAGGCGCGCATGGACGGATGTCGAAGCCGCAGACGCGGGCGAAGTCCTCGTACCGCGGGTTGAGCCTCGGCTCCCCGCCGGGCGGCCGCTCCAGCACTCCAGTCTTCAAGTTGTCGATCATGAGGCCGGCCGGCGCCCCGCCAAAAAAGAGGAAGGCGCGCCAGTGCGCCTCCAGCCAGTGCTCCATCGCCTCGCCGAGGAGGAAGTCGGCGAACATCCTGCGGCTGAAGCACAGCGTCATGACGAAGAGGCTGAGCCTGCGGCGCGCCCCGTCGACCATGATCGTCCCGGCGTTCCCCCAGTCCGCCTGCGCCATCTCGCCCGGGGAGAACCGCAGCGTCATCGCCGCCGGGACGGGGGGCGGCCTGACCTCGCGGACGAAGTCCTTGACCGCCCCGTACCCGCCCTCGTACCCCATCGCCGAGAGTTTGCCGAACAGCAGCATGGCGCTAAGGCGCGGATACCGCTCGAGCTGCCCCATGATCCAGCCGCGGTGGCGGTCGAGGACGCGGGGACGGCCCCGCGCGGGACGGCGGCGGGGGAGCGTCTCCGACACCAGGGCCCGCGCCACGGTCCGCCGGTCGATCATGAGCTCCGACGCTATCGAGCGGGCCGAGAGCCCCACCTCCTTGAGCCGCTTGATCTCAAGCCAGACATCCTTCCTCATGACGCCCCCCTTCCCAGGTCGAGCACCTGCCATATCGGCGGCTCGTGGGCCGCCAGATCAGCCTGCTCAAGCTCAGCCCCCGCCCCGCGCAGCGCCTCCGGCTCCATGCCCAGGAGGCGGCAGGTGGAACCCTCCGACCAGTGCGACAGCCCCTCCGCGTCCGACACCGCCACCAGGAACAGGTACAGCGACATCGCCGCGTGCGACAACCCGTGGATCCGCCGCTCCCTCACGAGGCGGTGGTCCACCCATCCGAAGCCCGGCGGAACCCGCCGGACCCGTCCCGGATAAACAGGATGTTTCGGGATCATCCACACATCTCCTTTTGAACCCTCCGGCGGCTTCATGCCGCGGGGGATGCCTTCAACATCGCCCGCCGGAGGGGAGCCTGGCAATGTGTGTCGATTGACGCGCTACTTCGATTCCCCGCATC
>DYPH01000278.1 GCA_020720045.1 Sorangium cellulosum
GGAGGTCGCCGACGAAGGTATTGACGATCGCAGCCACGGAGGCGATTTGGGGAGAGACCTCGGAGGCCGTCGCCACCATCAGGCAGCCGTTCCGGCCGTCGTTGCTCTCCGAGTACATCTTCAGCGTGTCGAAGAAGGTGTGCAGTGCGTCGAAGCCAGCGTCGGGACTCCAGAGCGGGTCCTGCGCGAAGCGGGTGATGCGCTCGCGATAGGGTGGGTTGCATGAGTCCGGGTTCTGCCCATCCAGCTGAGTGAAGGGCGTGTGAGGGCTACTTTCTCGTTGGTGGGGGCGCGGTCTTGCGGAGGCGGCGGAGCAGGCGCTCGGTGATGCGGTGCGAGGCGCGTTGCATCTGGGCCACGAGGCGGTCGAGTTGGTGGCCGTTGGCGATCCACGTCTTTAGAAGTTTAGAAGAGCCGCCTCTTGCCGTGAGAGGCGGACGGTCACGGTCTTGCCGACGACCTTGCGGGTCCACTGGTAATAGGGCCCGTGCAACTGGGGCGGTGAGGCCTGGCATCGGCAGCCAGCCTTTCCGCAGGGCATGAAGCGTCGCGTGAGGCTGCCGTAGCGGAAGTATCCGAGCCCGGCGATCGCTCCCTTTAACTCCTCGTATCGCTCCTCATCCCTGGCAGGCGTCTTTCGCATGGGTCATTCTATCGCGCGATGTCTGGCAGTCTAAATACTGCTAGACTGCTGCGGCGTCAAGGAAACCTCTCGCTCGAAAGGATGCAGCCCATGAGACGTCCGCATGCCGCAGGAAAGAGCCTGGAGGCGGTCAAACCGCTGCTGGAGAAGTTGGGCGCGCTCGAGGCCACCGCTCTCCAGGGGGGCGCCGTGCCCGTGGCGGCCATGACGGTGCAGCTCGCGGTCGCCTGTGCGGCTGCGGCACGAGACGCGATGGCGCTCGTCCTGGAGCAGGCGGCGCTCGCCCAGCCGTCATCGATGCCTTGCCCGCACGACGGGTGTGGCGGGCACGCGACGTCGAAGGGCTTCGAGCGCACCTCGTTCGTGGCGCGCTTCGGACGAGTTCCAGCTTCTCGCCGGCGCATGGAATGCAACCGCTGCCACGAGAGCTTCTTCCCCTTCGACCAACTCTGGGGACTGCCCGCTGGGGAGTACGCAGACGACGTCCGTGAGGCCACCGAGCGCCTCTCGTGCCGTTTGCCCAGCTTCCAGGAGGCAGTCGACGAGCTGAACTACTTGTGGGGCGTCGCTCCCGACGCGAGCACCGCCAAGCGGTGGATCGCCAAGGATGGAGCCCGCGCCGAGGCCGCAGCGAAGGCGGATGCTGAGGCACGGTGGAAGAAGTGCGAGGAGACCGAGCAGCGTGCGCCCGAGCGTATCGCGGGCTTCGGCGTCGTCGAGGTCGATGGCGTGCACGCGCTCACCTGGAAGCCGGGGCGAGAGCCAAAACGCAAGGTCGACGAGCCAGCCCAGGCCATACCGACGGGAGAGGTACCTGCTGCCGCCAGCGAAACCAGCGAACGAGCGGCTCGCCACCAGGCGCCGAGCACCCTCTCAGACGTAAAGGGCTCGCCGATGGGCCCGAAGGGGCGCTCGGATCGAGTGCAGGGGCGAGAGATCTGCATGGGGATCACCTACCTGGGTGAGGACGCTTGCGAGGAGAGCCCGGGGCGCGGGGCACTCCTGCACCGGCGCTATGTCGCCACGCTCAACGACCGCGAGGGCTTCTTTAGGAAGCTTCACGCCGCTGCCGCCGAGCAGGGCGTGCTGCAGCGCCAAGCGCTGGTGCGCGTCTCCGACGCCGGCAGCTACTTCGTCGACCGGACCACCGAGCTGTTCTGCGACCAGCCCTTGATCGGAATCCTCGACATCCAGCACGGCCGCCAGCACGTCTGGGAGGCCGGTCACAAGGTCTACAGCGACTCGAAGAAGACAGCCGCCTGGGTGGCGCCGCGCACCGAGGCTCTCTCGGATGGGAAGGTCGAGGAACTCATCGTCGATCTCGCTGCGGAACGGGAGCGGCGAAGAGGCGGCGCCCGCGAAGCCATCGAAGATCTGAGCCGCTACCTCGACAACAACAGGCTGATGATGGACTACCCTCGCTACCGCGAGGCCGGCTACCCCATCGCCAGCGCAGCCATCGAAAGCGCGAACAAGCGCATGGTTGGCCGCCGCTGCAAGCAGGGTGGAATGATCTGGAGCGAGACGGGACTCGAGGCCATGGTCGCCATTCGAAT
>DYPH01000279.1 GCA_020720045.1 Sorangium cellulosum
CTGACCGCGGAGGACATCCTGGCCGAGCTCGACGATGACATCTCCGCAGGAGTGCAGCAGGAGCTCGTAGAGCGCCTTGGGATAGGCGGAGCAGAGGCCTCGCAGCTCGGCCGGGAGCGTGAAGACGAGATGGAAGTGCGGCACGGGCAGCATGGCCTTTCGTCGCTGCGCGATCCAGTCGTCCTGGCTTTGGTTCTGGCAGATGGGGCAGTGGCGGTTGCGGCATGAGTGGTAGACCTGCTTTTCGCTCCCGCAGTCCGGGCAAACGAGTAGCTGTCCTCCAAGCGCTGGGGTTCGGCAAGCTTGGATCGCGCCAAGGACTCGACGCTGCTCGAAGCGGAGAGAGGGCTCGCGCAAGAGGACCGGACTGACAGACCGCAGGACGTCAGCGACGCGGGGCTTGCACTGCGCCTCAGTGGACTCCGAAGCAGCATGCTTCGGACCTGAACCGCACATGCTCAGGCCTCGGGATGCGCCATCAACTCCATCAGGTCCGGCATTCGAGCGAGCCCGTCACGCCGCACGTGCGTATACAAGGCCGTCGTCGATAGGTGCGCTTGTCAACCACCTAACAGTCAGAAAGTTCGGATGACCGGGAGTTGTCAGGTGTTAGCTCATCAGCCGTGCGCTGCCACCTGACAACACTGTCGCGCTGCCACCTGGCATCGGCTCGCGATGTGGCTCACACCTTACGCGAGCGGGACGAGGTGGTCAGCGAGCTGACGGACGGCGTCGTGTCGTTCGCGTGGGGTTGCAGCGAAGGTCGCTTCGATTCTGCGGGCTGCGGCGTGGAAGTGAGGCTGGCGCCTGTCAGGATGTGCGTTGCGGATCACTGCTGCGGCGGTGTCGAGCCAGAAGCTGCGCTCGAGCGGACTTTGGACAGCGAGTGCGCGGTCGACACAGTCGGCGAGGACGTGGTCGGTGTTGGGGTTGGCGCAGACCTGGTCTCGTGCCGTGACCAAGGCAGCGAGCATCGCGTCGCGCGCCTCGAGGCGGAGGGCGAGCAGCCTGCGTGCGAGGTGTTCCCCTTCGAGCTCGGAGGCGAGGTTGCGGACGATGCCAAGGAGATAGCGAGCATCTGCGTTCTCAGGCAGTGTCCCGGCAAGGCGTTTGCCCTCGAAGATGGCGATGCCGTCGACGATGGCACCGAGCGGGTAGGCTGCGATGGCGATGCGGGCGTGACGTTCGGGATCGAGCAGGCCAAGGCGTGCGAAGTGGGTATCGAGGAGCGCGAGGATCTCGGGGCGGCGCCGCGCCGCGAGCGTGCGTCTGGCGCGTTCCTGGCGCTCGGCGGTCTCACGCAGCTCGTGGCGGGCCTGTTCGAGCTGCGCTTCGGTCGGCTGCTCGCGGTAGAGCTCGACCCGGGAGCGACCGCCGCGGTCCTTACGAGGGCGATGGTTGGTGCTCCGAGCCCAGACTTGGACGACAGTGGCGAGCGCGTCCCTGGCGAGCGCGGCGCTGCCGCGACGGGTATCGAGGACGAGTTTAGGAAGCACCTGCGAGAAGAGTCCGAAGGCTCCTTCGACATGTGCCTTGTTCTGTGGTCGCCCAGGTGTCGCGCGGATGCGAAGGGTGTCGCCGAGTGCGAGGTCAACCTCGGGCGCGTGATTGGATGGCTTGTTGTCGAGGAGGAGGGCGAGGGGCGGTGCGCCGGTGGTGGCGATGCCGTCGTTGAACGCTTCGACGACCGCGGTGGCGTCCTCCTGTTGGCGCAGAGAGAGGCCAGTGAAGGCGTCGGTGTGCGCATCGACGGCGAGCTCGAGGTTGAAGACGAAGCGCTGGCCATCGACGACGATGGGTAGCTGCATGCCGTCGCCAACCCACTGTGCGCCAGGGAAGAAGGTGGTGAAGGCGTCGCGTAGAGCGAGCTCGTCGGGGCTCCTGCCATTACGCTGCAGGCGGCGACGCAGGCCATGGACCTCGAGGATGCGTGCGAGCAGGTCGCGCCCAAAGGGCAGGCGCAGCTCGCCTTGCGCGTACCTGCAGAAAGTGAGGAAGCGGCCTTTCCAGCGAGCGTAGGCGTCGAGCACGGTTTGCATCTGCGCGCTCTTGACGTCGGGGAGGTCGGTGAGGTCGGTGAGGTCGGGGACAATCGCAGTCGTCGGATTGGCGGGCAAGCGCAGCCACTCCTTGAGCGTGCCAAGTGGCAGCCCAGTGGCGTCGGCGAAGGCCTCGACTTCCACGGAGCTGAA
>DYPH01000030.1 GCA_020720045.1 Sorangium cellulosum
CCGGCCGGGCACTGGATCGTCCCCGGGATCATGAGCTGGTTGTTCGCCTTCGCCTTGCAGACGGTGCAGCGTGCGTCGCGATCGTGGAGCGGCGTCAGCGCCGGGATCGCGTTGGAACTCGTCTCAAATTCGGTGCTCGTCATCGTCATCGATGCGGCGCTGGAAGAGGAGGGGGCAGTCTTTGCGCACACGCTCGGGATTCCCGACGTGACGGGGCCCCACCCGGCGAAAGCACGCAGCGTCCGCAGCGGAAATACCCTCCCCGAACTTCAAGCGGCGGCCGCCGGCATCCATGCCCTCTATCGCGGCGCCTGCCCGCCATCCGACACCGGCACCTGCACGCGCCCCCTTCGTCTTGACTCCTTTCTTCGGGCCCGCGACGCCGATTTTGCGACGCGCTGGGAGGCGGCCCAGGAGGCGACGGAGACGGCGCTTCAAACGCTCCCGAGCCCCCTGAACGAGCACCTGGGAGACCCCGAAGTACGCGCTGTCTACCGCGTTCTCCGGACGGAACATTGCTCGTTCTCGGAGCCCGCCTTCGGCGTGATGGGTCTCACGCAGCGTGTTTTCTTCTGCGGCAACTGCCGGGTCTGTCAGTGGCAGGAGTGAAGCTCCTGTCGACGTCGGCCCGCCGTCTCTCGCGACGCCGCTCCCCGCAAATTCGCTGGCGGTCGCGAACGGACGGGCCCGCTAGGTCGCGAGAAGATGCTGAAACAGCGTCTCAATCTCCCGCGGGACGAAGCGCTCCGCCATCGGTAGCGCCGTCTCCTTGGTGTTCTGGACGAGCTTTTCGACGGTCGTCGGGAAGTGGCCCGCGTTCGGGACGTTTGCGTCGAGGAGAGCCGTCCGCAGGTGGCCCAGAACGTACGCCGCGCGGAGCTTGCCGTGCTGGAAGTTGGCATCGGCCTCGGCCAGCTTGCCCTGCGCGATTGCCGCCGCGATCTCGTGCTCGGTGAGGGCGCCAGTCCTCTGTTTTGCAGCGAGCGCCTTGGTCATGGCGTTCGAATTGGCCTTTGCGCGGAGCTCGGGATCGGCGTCAGCGGCGGCGATCGCGTCGGCGATCCAAACACCGAGTAACTTCTGGTCGCCTTCGAGGAAGGCTCGCACCCAGACTTCGAGAACCTTCGGCTCCAGAAAGAGCGACTCGATGCTGTAGCCCGACCAGACCATGGTCGGCGGCTCGGCGCCCAGTTCCGCCGAGAAGCCAGGCGCACGGAAGCCATCGCGATCGAGGACGACCACGGTATGAAAGGGCTCCCCGGCCGCTGCCGGCCCGAGCGCTCTGCTCTTTAGAAGCTTGTTCAGGAGCTTCGGAACATCCTGGTTGCCCGAGCTGCCGAGTTCGACCCAGACCCACCGATCGAACTTCGTCAAGTCGGCGGGGCGGTTTCGGAAGGAGAGCGCCGCGAGTCGCGGCAGGAGCGCGCGGTCGGTCTTCCCTTCGCAGAACACGATGCGCCGGGAAGCAAGAAAATTAATGGCGCTGAACGGGGTAAGATCGGCCCATTTTCCCAGTTCCTGAAAGAGCGCATTGTCGCCGCGAAGCTCGACGGCCGCTGGCGTGTCGGCGCGGTTGCAGCGAAGGAGAACTGCGCCCTGTTCGGCGGAGAATCGATTGAGAATATCGACGGAATGCGTCGCGATAATCAGCTGCTTGTTGTACTCGCGGGTGACAAGGCTCGCCGTGCGAAGGGCGGCGTCGGCCTGGAGCTTCGGGTGGAGGTGGGCCTCCGGTTCGTCGAGCAGGAACAGCACCGGCCGCGACTCCGATCGCCAGCGCGCGAGCGAGCAAAAGAGTGCGATAAGGTTCACGAGTCCGGCGCCGGCCGCCGAGATTTCGAGTTCCCCGTTGGTGTCCGAAAAGGTCACCCGGAGCGGCGAGACGGTCTGCAATTCGTCCCCGGTGGTGCGCTTCACGATGCGCGCGCCGAGACAGTCACTGAGGAATGCATTCAAACGCTCGAAATCGTCGGTACGGAGGGCAGCGATGAGGTTCCGAACGGCGTGGCTTTGGTCGCCACTTCCGACGATCCGATCGAGGACGACGCGGGAGCGGTATTCTTCGTCGACGACGGTGCCATAAAACGGGGGGACAAACACCGCGCGAGGGGCGTGCTTGGAGAGGCCCTCGGTGAGCAATTGGTTGATTTTCGGCGACGTCTTCGACCGATCGGCGACAAGTGCCGCGATTTCGGGTGCCGTCGCTTGCGCGTCCAAGTGGACGA
Organism: Sorangium cellulosum; assembly: GCA_020720045.1. Taxonomy (GTDB): domain Bacteria; phylum Myxococcota_A; class Polyangia; order Polyangiales; family Polyangiaceae; genus JAAFHJ01. The sequence goes on from DYPH01000030.1 coordinate 2,226, forward strand.
GGTCGCCGGTCTTCCACCGGAGCACGATCGCAATCTCGTGGATCGGATCGGTCGCTTCAAAGGTGAGAGTCACCGCGAGCTTGAGCCCCTGCTCGACAATTCCGCTCGGAAAGAGCTGCTCCCAATCGGCCAGCGGGAGCAAGGCATCGGGGCGGATCGGCAGCTCCTTCAGCTGGATCTTCCCCGTCGGCGTCAGACTCGCTGGCGACTCGCGCACAGCGCGCTCAAAGAGCTCACACGCGAGGCGAATGGCATGAAGCGCCGTCGTCTTCCCCGAGCTATTCGGACCGAGGAGCGCGGTGACGACGCCGATCGGCGCGTCCAGCTCGGTGAAGCCGCGGAAGTTTCGCAGGGCGACGCGCGTCAGCATGAGTGACGCCTACCACGCGGTTTCCGAGCGTCCCAGAAAGGGTCCAGTCTCTTTGCGTCTTGCGTCGTCGGAAGCGGCCGGCCTCCCCTCAAGCGGGATCAAGGGACGGCAAGCGGAAGCTCGCGAAGACGCGGGAGAATCGGGCTACGCCCTCCGCGGTTACCCTTCGCGATCGTTCGCCAGTGGCACGGCGCATCCCGCGCAAAACCGATTCTTGCGCGGCTGGATGTGCCCGCATCCGCTGCACGACTGCCAGTTCGGCGAAAAGTAGTGCTTGGCAACCTTTCCGAAGGCCAAGACTCCCGCGTAATTCATCGCGCTGCCGACCGGAATCGCGAGAAGGGGCACTGCGTTCAAGAGACCTTTCTTGGTGGCTGCGATCCCCAGGTTTCGGGCAAGGCGCTTCGCCGCCACAAGGACAGCGCCCTTGAAAAGCTCTTCGATCGCTCGCTTGGAAAGGGTGACGGCCGACTCTTTTGCGAGCTCCTTTACGAACTCCTGCCCCATCGAGAACGTTAAGCAGGCGAGTAGAATCGGCAACAGCGCCTCCTTGGTCAGCGAGGGGCGATAAATCGCTGCGATACTCAACGCCACATCGAACTGGATTCCCGTCATGTAAACGAGTTCCGCTGGGGCGCCTGCCGCCGCGATGAACTGCCCAACCAACGGGATTGTCGCACCGGCCCCGATGCCCACGCCGATCAGGGCGGCGAAGGATGCGGCGTCGTCGACCAATACCGTCGCGAGTTCATCGTCCGTCGCCTTTGGGGCGGCCGCGCGAAGCTCGCCAGCGTTGCGAACCGCGGCGTCCCAACGCGCATCGATCCGCAAGCTCGCGAGGCGAACGAGCCAGCCCGCATCCCCTTCCGTGGGCACGCTCAGAGCCGCTTCCCGCAGTTGCCGCACACGACGTCGGCTTGCTCGACCAGGCAGTCGCACCCTCCACATCGAGCTTCTACGGGCACTCTTGAAGCCGCGAGCGCCCCCGCTCCAGCACCCGCTGCGGCCAGGGCTCCTGTGGCGACTAAGGTCCAGCCGCCATACCGCCGCCGCCCGCAGCAACGGCACCACCACCGAGCAACGCGAGCCCGGCCGACGTCGCCGCGGCGCCGCTCAGCCCCATGGCGCCCCCGATGAACGTCCCAATGAAAGGGACTGCAAGGCCGCCGGTCGCGAACGCTCCGCCGCCAACAGCTACACCGCCTACAAGCGCCACTTTCTTCCAATTTCGCATGGCCCGAAAGTATCACACACTTCCAGTGTCGTCCTGCGAAAAGGACGCTCGCTGCGGCTCCAAACGCGCAATCTTTTGGGCTGTGAACGGCTACTTTCGATTTCGGAGGAGGAGGCAAGGCGGAACGTTCAAATTGTTTCCAGCGCCTGTGGAGAAGTGTCGAGCGGTCCGGGGTGCGTGACCGGCTCGACAATTGAACTTGCCGAAGGGAAGGTCGCCGTTCAATGAAGCATCTCTACAAGATCGTTTACAATTCGTTCAACGAGCGCTTCGGTGCCGTACGTCGATAGTCGTTGCCCGCTACGAACAGTCCAGCCGTCATTTGCATACGTAATTTCTTCGCCACCAGGGCCTTCCGAAGTATTTGCCCGACGCCACTTCGGATACGACTCCGTAGCCACAGACCAGAACAGCGTCGGCCCACGCACCTCGCTTTTCCCCAGTCCCCACAACATCTCGTCGGACCGGAAACCGATCCAAGCGAGGCGCTCTACGGGCGTGCACCCGGCGGCCTGGGCGACCAATAAGAATGCCCAGGCATCGGTGATTGCCTGTCCTTCACACAGTTGGAGGTACTCGTCGAGTTCAAGAGCGAGGTCGTAGGGGCGGACTTCGATCCGTACCCCTTGCGCGGCCATGCCCGTTGCCGCCGATGCGAGACTCGCAACCAGAAGTTCCGCGGCCTTGTTCCAGACGGCGAGCTTTCCAGCCTGCTTCTGACGCAGTGCAGCGACGGCCACGCTGTACCCCTCGGCCGCGACTGCCGTCCTCTCAAGATCACGAAGCGCATCAGCTCCGCGCGCCAAGATAAGCTCAAGAAAAGGGGCGAGATCGCCTTCGTCGGAAGCTGCTAGAGCCTCATAATAGCGGGCCCGATCTTTGCGACGAATGATGAGCGGTGGGTAACCGCCGCGGACAAATTCGAGCGTTGTAATCGCGCGCGCCGTTCGGCCATTTCCGTCGACAAACGGGTGAATGTGAGCGAGCCAGGCGTGCAGCACAGCGCCTCGGAGAAACGGGGGGAGATCGGCTCGCGCCAAGGACCAGCTTTCCCACGCTTCCATAGCATCCATCACCGCTTTCCAATCGGGAGGTGGTCGATGCGTGGCACCTCTAATGATAACTTTTTGGGAGCGGAAGATCCCCGCACCGGGCCGTTCACCCAATATCAGGCCGTGTAGTGTCTGGACCTGCGTGATGTCCGTGGCGGCTCGATCTCGTGCAAGCTGAGCGAGCTTTTCGAACGCGGCGAACAGCGTCTGGGCGTCCTTCGCATAGGCCGGGTCGTGCCCAGTCAATGTCACGCGCTGAACCGCCAGCTCTGTCTCGCGAATCGTCAGCGGACTGCCCTCAATCGCATTTGACTGCGTCACGTCTTCAAGGCGCGAATGTTGATAGTATTTCTCGATTGTTTCCTGCCGCAGGTTTCCCTTACTTCGAAGCAGGGCTACCCGGGTCTCGAGCTCTCCAATTGCTGCCAACACGCGTTGCTCGACATCCGGCGATGCCAAGTAGGGGGTTCCGGAAAGCGCATCCATTTGGCGTGAATAACGAAGGTCTCTGAGGAAGTCGACTAGAGCTGTTCGTTCCGACGATGGACAATCATGGCGCGGGCATCGCGCGTTCCCCGCCACGTCGTCGGAGGCTCGCCTCGGCGACCCCGACGAGCACAAAAGCGAAGCCCGCGAATCCAACCGGACTCACGGGCTTCTTCACTTCACAAACTCGCTCAGACGATCGGGTCTTCCGTGTCGTCGCTTCCGCCGCTCTTTCGCTGGGCGAGGCCGAGGCGGATTCGGTGATCGCGGCGTTTGATTAGGGCACGTGCGATGCCCGACCACTCCTCGTACCAGGCACGGAGGGCGCGGAGCTTTTCGAGGTTCTCGGCGGCGGCGGCCTTTTCGGCGGCGGCGTCGCGGATTTTGGGGGCGACGTAGCTCTCGGCGATGGCAACAAGGCGCGAAAGCTCCGTGCGGCGGGGGCCGGTGATCCCGCGTTTGACGAGGAGCGCGACGGCCGCCTGGTCTTCTGCTTCGTGCCCCTCGCGGCCGGCTTCGAGGGCTTGAATGCGCTCGAGGAAGACCTTCATGCCGAGCACCGCCTCGGGCCCGCGGCTTGCGGCGAGATCGTGAAAGACGAAGGCGGCCTGCTCGGGGAAACGGTGTTTGAGGGCGAGCTGAGTAATGCCGAAGACCTCTTCGTCGGCCGCGTCGACGGCGGCGATCGCCTCGGAGACTTCTTTTGTCGTTGCAGCCGTCTGCGCCTCGTCTTTTGGCGCGCCAGAGACGGCGTAGAGCAGGCGCCAGCCTTCGCTGTGGTCGCCGGGGCCATAGCCGGCCCCGGCGAGGACCGCGCGAATGGCGTCGCTGGTGCCGATTCCGCGCAAAAACTGGAAGGCGCGCGGCACGGTCGCCTCAAGGACGGCATCGCCGACGGTTACCGTGGCCACCAAGTCCGCCGTCAAGGTGCGATCGGCAGCGGCTTCTGTGTGCGCGCTCTCGGTCGCTGCATCTTTGCTCGTTTTGTCAGATTTTTTCGCCATCGAACGTCTCCGTGCGTAGGTCGGCGGCAGAGCGAGATTGCTCCGAATCCGCGCTTTCCCTCGGCATGGGATGTCACCGAAGTTCTCGTCCGCTGACAAGCGGAAAACGCCTGCAAATGCGCTCTCCGATCCCGCGATGGGCGGCGACGAACCCTCGTTTCCGGCTTCCAACGCTCCGCGCGAGCTTCCCGCGCGCTGATTTGGCTTCACTTGCCGCGAAAATGCCTTCCCGCGGCGCCGCGAACCCTTCCTTTTCGAGGAAATACGTTCCACGCGCGTTGGGAGAGGCCTTTCGCGGCCCGAATTGGGCCAAATTCCGCCGCGTGAAGCTTCCGCAGCGCGCGTGAAGGCACTTTCACCGCGCGTGAAGGTACTTGCACGGCGCGTGAAGCGTCCGCGGCGCGCGGGAAGGCACTTGCACGGCGCGTGAAGCTTCCGCGGCGCGCGGGAAGCTCCCACGGGGGATTTGGGGGCCTTCTGACGGCGACCGGCGCCTATTCCTCTTCCTTCTCTGGCCCCGGCGCCCTTAGATTCCGCGCCCATTCGTAGCTGGAGGGGAGATGGACCCGATTGCACAGGCCTGGGTGGAGCTGAAGTTTGAGAATTTGTATCTGAAGGCGCGCGGAGAAAGCTTCCAGGAGCTCTTTTCGACGCTTCTCGAAAAGCGATACCCAGGGGACTTTGTTCGTGTTCGGCCTTGGGGGAACGTCGGCGACAAAAAGAACGATGGGCATCTCCCCTCTGCGCGCACGATTTTTCAGTGTTACGCGCCCAATGAATTGACCGCCGCAGACGCCATCAAGAAGATCAACGCCGACTTTATGGGGGCGCTCGCCCACTGGCCCGACGACTTTGATCGCTGGATATTTGTCCACAACAGCAAGGCTGGACTCGGGCCGGACGTCTTAAAGGCGCTCCTCGACCTTCAGACGAATCACCCTGGAAAGCTGGTTCAATCTTGGGGCTACGAAGAGCTTCTGCGCGAGGTGCTTTTCCTCGAAGAAGGGCAGCTTACATCGTTCCTAGGGGCTGCCCCAACGCGCCAAGCAATCGTCGATCTTGGGATGGAAGATCTCGTTCCTGTGCTCGATCAGATCGCGCGGCACTCCGTCAAGCCGGAGATCGATGTACGCCCCGTCCCGCCCGATAAGCTGACCCGCAACATGCTTTCGATGAGCGTCGAGACGCTGCTCCTCGCGGGAATGGTGCGGACGCCCCTCGTACGCCAGTATTTTTCTGCAAAGCCCGGCGATCGCGATCGACTGGCGGCCCGGTTTCAAGCGGAGTACGCCGCGCTACGGGTGGGGACGTCCTCGCCCGACGAGATCTTCCACGCGTTGCAGCGCTTGGCGACCGGGGACCGCATGGCGACGCCCGCCCACCAGGCGGCGTCGTTTGCCGTTCTCGCGTTTTTCTTTGAAGAGTGCGACATTTTCGAGCGGCCCGAATGATTCTTCCGACCAAAGGTATCGCCCCGTCGCAAGCGCTCCTCGCCCTCGGCGCGGATGTCCTTCGGCTGCTCACGGAGCAGATGACGGTCTCGCGCTTGTGGAACGACTTTCGCGCGGACGGCCGCCACGCCCACGTGTCCTTCGACCGCTTCGTGCTTACGCTCGACCTGCTCTTTTCGCTCGGTGTCCTTGAGCACCGCGGCGGGCGCCTTCGACGCATCGTTCTATCGGAGGAGGCGTCGTGATCTATCGCATTTACTCCGACTTGCCGCACTTCAAGGCGATTGTCTTCAAACCGGGCTTCAATCTCCTTCTCGCAGACAAGAGTGCGAACGCCACCGACAAACAGACGCGCAATGGCTCCGGGAAGTCGAGTCTTCTTGAAGTGATCCATTTTCTGCTCGGGTCGAACTGCGACAAGGACTCCATCTTCCGAACTCCCGCGCTAAACGGCGCGATGTTTGGGATGGATTTTGACGTTGGCGGGGGCAGCAGGACGAATGTGGAGAGGACCGGCTCTGGCCCGGCGAAGGTTATCGTTGCCGGGGATTTTTCGACCTGGCCTGCGGTGCCGACGAAGAAGAACCCGGCCACCCTCTCCAATGAGCAGTGGAAGACAGTTCTTGCGAAGTTGATGTTTGGTGTCGACCTCGTCGAGGTGGCGTGGAGCCCGAGTTTTCGGTCCCTGATTTCCTACTTTGTTCGGCGCGAGCGCAGCGGCGGCATGAAGGATCCGATGAGCCAGGCGGCTCAACAAGCCCTGGTCGACCAGCAGGTGCAGATCTCCTACCTGTTGGGCCTCGACTGGCACGTTGCTCATGCCTGGCAAGGCGTTCGCGACCGTGAGAAAGCGTTGAAAACGTTGCGTAACGGGCTGAGCGATGTGCTTGGGACCGCGGCGACGCTCCGCTCGCAGCGCTTCGTGGAAGAAGCGCGCGTTGAGCGCTTACGCGTAACCCTCGCCGAGTTTCGGGTCCTTGAGGAGTACGAATCGTTGGAGCGTGAGGCCTCTCAAATTACAAGGCGGCTCTCGCACTTGTCCGACGAGAATATTCTCGATCAGCGCTACTTGGATGAATTGTCCGCTTCGATCGAAGCCGAGAAGCCGCCGGAGCCGGAAGCCCTCGAGGCGCTCTTCGCGGAAGTTGGGGTGACGCTGCCGGGCCTTGTCCGCGCGCGGTTCGAAGATGTGGCGGCGTTTCACGAATCGGTGCTTCGAAATCGTCAAGCGTACTTGCATGCCGAACGCACAGCGACCCGTGAGAGGATCGCGGCGCGAAACGCCGAAAAACTTCCGCTCGACGCGCGCCGCTCGGACCTCATGAAGGTGCTTCGGTCCTCGGGGGCGCTCGCGCACTTCACCCAGCTCCAATCCGAACTCTCAAAGGCGGAGGCGCGTTTGGAGGCGCTCCGACAGAAAGAGCAAATGGCGGAGACCGCGGAGGCTGGGGAGCTTCGGCTGAAGGTTGAGCGCGCGCATTTGGTGGAGCAATTGCGCCGCGAATATACGGAAGAAGAACTCCAGATTCGTCGCGCCGTCGTGCTCTTCCAAGAGATCTCAACCCGCCTCTACGAGGCCGAGCACACCGGCGTGCTCTCCATTGAGCCGACCGAAAATGGCCCCACCTTTCACACCCATATCCCGAGCGACAAGAGCAAGGGGGTCAACAACATGCGGATCTTCTGCTTCGACATGATGCTGATGTTGTTGTCGATTGAGCGAGGTCGAAGCCCGCGCGTTCTCGTTCATGACAGCCATCTTTTTGACGGCGTCGACGAGCGTCAGACCGGCCGCGCGCTCGCTCTCGGGGCGAAACTCGCGCACGCGCACAACTTTCAATACATCGTCACGATGAACAGCGACGCGGTCCCGAAGACGCTCCCGGACGGCTTCGACCTGGCTCCGCATACCCTCGACGTACGTCTGACCGACGCAACGGACGATGGCGGGCTTTTCGGTTTGCGCTTTGGGTGAAGGCCCGAAGGCGAACCTATCAACCCCAAAGAGAACCCCCGTGAGCTTCGCTGCTTGCGGGGGTTCTCTTTGGGGCGCTGGCGTGTTTCGCCTGCGGGCCCCTTCGGCCGCGCGGAATACTCCACTTGACGGATGGTTAACAGAAGGGGACTGTCCGCCACAGACCTAGCGCGACCCGCTGTCGAGAGGAGAGAACGTGAGCGAAAAGATGGCGAATGCGACCGTTTACTACGCGGTGGCGCAGGCGCGTTTCAACACCATCGCCAACATGGCCCACTACGTGGACGCCGTTCAAGACGCCTTTCGCCGTCGTGACTTCACGACCTTCGAGACCCATGAATCGACGGTCATCGACTTCGACGACTCCACGCAGACCGTGAATTCGTCGAAGTCCCCGGCGTGGTTTTTTGCACAGGCCGACCGCAAAGCGGGCTTCATGGTGAGCCAGACGTCGATCCTGTTCCATACGACCCACTACGAGACCAGCGCGGACTTTCTACCAAAGCTTCTCGAAGGTCTTAAAATTGTACACGAAATAGTCGGGCTCGCTCATGTCGCCCGAATCGGCCTTCGCTATCTCGACGCGGTGCTCCCACGCTCTGGCGAGTCCCCCTACGCGTACATCGTCCCGACGCTTCATGGAATCGACCTCCGCGGCGAGTCGGTCCTGTACCGCGTGCACGAAGCCGTTTTCCCGATCGAAGCAGCCCCTCCAGCGACGGACAGTCTGCTTGTCTCGCGGGTTCACTGGCGGAAGGGCGCCGTCGCATTCCCCCCAGACCTTATCGTGTACCCCCATACGCTTGCTGCAAAAGATTCCTTCATCGCCTGGGGAACCGGTGAGCACATCGTTATCGACACGGATCATTTCGTCAGTGGTCAGTTTCCTATCGATGACGCCGTCCTGAGCGCCGAGTTGCGTAGCCTTCACGGGAGGAGCAAAGACGTGTTCAACACCGTCATCACTCAACATGCACGTGACGCATGGCACGTTGAAGGTGCGCCATGACCGCCAGCGCACCGCCGACCGCCCTTCGTGCACCGATGAGCAACGAAGGCTGGACCTACCATCGCGGCACGGGGGGCGGGCTTCCGCGCGCCCTCCTCCGGCCGGACACTCCGTGGCCTTCGCCGACCCGACGCGCCAAGGCGTCCGCAACGCGAACGCCTTCCGCGTGGGAATGCGTTCAGGCGATACGCACCACGCTAGGGCTTTCGATGACCGAATTGGCCAAGGAGCTCGGCGTCAGTCGCCAAGCGATCTACAAGTGGGAGCAGGGCTCGAAGCCTGACATCGCCGTCGATGGTGCTTTGAATCGTCTACACAAGGTGGCAACGGCGTTTTGTGACGCTGGTATTTCAGATGCGAAGCAGCTCGTCCGGCGTCCCCAGTTTGCCGGCGAATCGCTCCTCGAACTCTGGCGAAAGCAGAAGGAAAACGGTACTTCCGTGCAAGCGCTCGTCAAAGAGGAGCGGCGCATGCAGAGCGAATATGAATCCTTCAAACGCGGATCGTCAAAGGCGGTGAACAAAGACGCGTGGCGTTCGTACCTATCGATTCCGAGCACGGACGAGGAGCGTTGACCCGTGCCCCTCTTTGACCGTCAGACCGCTTGGCGTCAGGGGAGCTGGATCGCGCCTGCGTCGAACGCGGGTGTTTGTTCAGAGGCTGATGACGCGAGCATCCTCGTGGTCATTACCCACGACTGCGATCTCGCCAACGATGCAGAACCCTTCGTTGAATTCGTGCGCGGAACGCAGGTTCCTAAGACCGACGGCAACTTCGAGCGCGCCGAGAACGCGCGCAAGCTACACGTGACGCTGGCGGCGGGCTTGTCGGTAGAACTCACATTTTCCGAGCGCTTCGCCAAAGCAAAAGCCGACCTGGAGCAGGCTCAGCCCAAGCTCGACGGGCACTGCGACGAGGCGGCGAAGGCGATCCTCAAACAGTGGCTTGCCGCGAGGTACGGGCGGCCGGCGTTTCCGAACGAGTTCGAGAAGCGAATCGACCAGGTTCGCAAAAAGCTCGACGGGATTGTGTCGCAGGCGCACCTTCCGAAGACCTTGGTTGGCGTCTTTGTCGCCCTCGAAGATGTGGGAGAGCTTGCTACTAACTATCCTTACGTCCTGAAGATGGTGCTCGTCTATGAGCACGACGGGGATTCGAACAAGGCGAAAGCTGCTTCTGATGCTGCAGACGCGATCAGGACGCTCTTCGAAGAGGCCTATGGGGCCTCCGGCGCAGCAACGGCGATCGACTTGGAGAGCTGCGACGCGATTCACGTCACAAAAATGACGCTTGCCGACCTTCGGCAGTACGATCAGTGGCGACTTGAGCACGTGAGCTTCAAAGCGGGGGAACCGCCACTCGCCGTGGTTCGGTTCTAGGGGCGAGCGCGTTGAGGACGTGCTGAAGGCTGTGCGAGCGATCTCCGCTCGCCGCGAACGCCTCCGCCGTTCGGAGTTCGTCACCGTAGGTCGTGGGGGGAGCGGGGAGGGGCACTTGCAAGTTTCCTAACTTCAAACGTTTTCTCCCACCCGCCCCCCCCTCTTCGCACGCCCAAGCACGAGCGTCGAGGGGGAATCGTTGACCGCCCATCGTGGCGCGAGAGACGGCGCAATTGACCGTTGAACTACCGGCGGCCGGCGCGCCGTAGGTCTTCTCCGGTTTCGCCAATTCGGGCAGGCGAGCGCTTCGGCGCTCACGCGCGGGGGCCACTGAGAGGCTCGTTCCTGGGAGCCTCTGAGAAATTCTACGACCTCCCTATCGGGCGAGTGAGCCCGTCGGCGCCAGCCGCTAGACTGGCCTCATGACTGCCGCACGCAAACTTCCCGAACCGGCGTCGCCAACCCTCGAAATGCCAGCGAAGCCGGCCACCTACGCCGATCTCCTGGCGCTTCCGGACCACGTGAATGGGGAGATCGTTGCTGGCGACCTCTATGCGAGTCCCCGACCTCGCTTTTCCCATGCGCGGGCGCGTTCCCGCCTCGGAAGGAAGCTTGGCCCCTTCGATGATGACGACGGGAGCGGGCTCGGTGGCTGGATCCTTCTGTTCGAGCCGGAGCTGCACCTCGGCGGCGACGTCCTGATTCCCGACCTCGCCGGGTGGCGGCGCTCGACGATGCCCGAACTCCCCGAGGTCGCCTTCACCGACGTCGCCCCGGACTGGGTTTGTGAGGTCCTATCGCCTTCGACGGCGCGCCTCGACCGCGGAAAAAAGCTGGCCGCCTACGCCCGCGAGGGCGTCTCCCACGCATGGCTCATCGATCCGGATGCAAAGACCCTTGAGATCTTTGAGCGTGTGACGAGCGCCGACCACGGGCCCACATGGACAGGGGCGCGGTACGTCCTTGCCGCGGTCCACGGGGACGACGACGTCGTGAACGCGGCTCCGTTTGCGGCGTTGCCCCTCGAACTCGCCGCGTTGTGGGCCCGCTAGCTGGTAGAAAAAGCCGGTGCGACGTCGACGGAGTGCGGTCTGGGTAGCCTCGCGAGCGCCCTTGTCGGCTGCAAAGCACGGAGCGAGGGGCCGACGGGAAGCGCGCCCGCCGTCTCCGGCGTCGCCGCTGCCAGAAAAATTGCTCGTCGACGCCGACGGACGGGGCCCGCCGTCTCTCGCGACGCCGCTCCCGGCAAATTCGCTGGCGGTCGCGAACGGGCGGGCCCACACCATCGCCTGGTCGCGGGGCCGGGACGATCTGCCGGTCGATCAAGTCGACTGGACCGATGCGAACCGGTTCTGCGCCTGGGCGCGGGCGCGCCTCCCGACGGCCGAGGAGTGGGACCGCATCGTCACGAACGGCTCACCGAATGGACGTCGTCGCCGTACCCCTTTCATCCCGGCGTCTCGAAGCAGGCGCGCGGCTCCAGCCACAATTCGTACCCGGACATGGCCGCCCCGCTCTTTGTCCACTGGTTCGACGCCGACGCCCGCGGCGACAACATCGGCTTCCGTTGCGTCCGCACGCCGCTGCCGTAGCGGAGCGCGCGCAGATCTCTGCAAAGGTGGTTGCCTCCGCCGCTTGCACGCCTCTTTGGAAAAATCAACGCCGCAAGTTTGACCTGGTGACGGGCGTTCAGTAACGTCCCTGAACATGCAGGGGCTCACCGATCGTCAACAAATGGTTCTTGATTATATCCGTCAGTCGATCACCGACCGCGGATACCCTCCGACGCTCCGCGAGATCGGCGCCCGGATGGGGATCAAGTCGACGAACGGCGTCAACGACCACCTCCGCGCCCTCGAGCGGAAGGGGTACCTTACCCGGGAAGACATGAAATCCCGCGCCCTTCGGCCGACCGGCATGGACGGCCCGGAAGGGAAGGAGGCCCCGAAAGAGTCCCCCGTCGACGAAGACGACATGGTCGAGATCCCCGTCGTCGGCCGCGTCGCCGCCGGCCATGCGATCCTCGCCGACGAGCACGTCATCGACACCGTGAAGATCGACCGCGGCCTCCTCCGGGGCGGGCGCGAGGTCTTCGGCCTCAAGATCTCCGGCGACTCGATGATCGAGGCCGGCATCCTGAACGGCGACTACATCTTCGTCCGGCGGACCGTCGAGGCCTCCAAGGGGGACGTCGTCGTCGCCCTCATCGGCGACGAAGCGACCTGCAAATACTACTACCCGGAGCGCGACTACATCCGCTTCGAGCCGGCCAACCGGGACATGGCCCCGATCCTCGTCCGCTCGTCGGATTTCCGACCGACGATGATCCTCGGCATCGTCGTCGGCGTCTTCCGCCGCATGTAAAGAGCGCCCGTCTCTGCGCGCAACGCCCGTGCCTCTTTGGAGTCGCGGGCGTTTTTCGTTCTTCTTACGACCAGTTGCCCCGACGAGGCGTCGCGCACCCCTCGCGCGGGCCCCCTTGAAATTTTTTTTGCCTCTTCGTGGTTCCGGTGTAAGCGGATTTCCCTCATGCTCCGCTCGAAGTCCACCCCCGTACTCTCCGCGGTCGCTTTCGCGATCGCCCTGGCAGCAACCACGCCCGCGTACGCCGTCGATGCGAAAATCGAGGGGCAGGCGAAGGCGCTCCAGAAGAAGGCGATGGAGGACAACTACCTCGCCACCGAGTACGCGAAGGCGAAGGAGCAGCTCGACAAGGCGATCGCCCTCTGCGCGGGCGACAAGTGCGCGCCGGCGGTGAAAGCGACGCTTCTTCGCGACCTTGCGACGGTCCAGTTCATCGGTCTCAACGACAAGACCGGCGGCGCCGCGTCGATGACGGAGGCGGCCAAGCTCGACCCGAAGCTCGAGCTCAATCCCGACTACGAGACCAAAGAGCTCAAGCAGCTCCTCGCCGACGCGAAAAAGGCCGGCGCAGGCACCGGGACCGGGACGACCCCGAAGCCGCCGGCCGGCAACGGCGAGGTCGAGTCGGATTTTGAGCTTATGGCGGTCCCCGAGCAGGCCGTCCGCACGCCGCTCCCGCTCGCCGTCGGCTACGAAGGGGATCAGAAGCTGGTCAAGGTCACCGCCCACTACAAGGGCTTCGGGATGACCTCCTACAAGAACCTCGAGCTCAAGAAGCTCCCCGACGGCAAAAACTGGGGCGCCAACGTCGAGTGCCTCGACGTCATCCAGGGGGACTTCGTCTACTACGTCTCCGGCTACGACGCCGGGAACGACGAAGTGGCGACCGCCGGCACGAAGAAGGACCCGATCCATGTCGCCGTCAAGGCGACCATCGAGGGGCCGGCCCCTCACCTCCCGGGCGCCCAGCCGCTCGCCCAGTGCCCGGACACCGGCGACTGCCCGCCCGGCTTCCCCGGCTGCAAGAAGTCGAGCGGCGGTGGCCTTGGCGACCCGACCGCCATCGGCGACGACAAGTCGCTCAAGGAAGAGGGCGTCGCCTGCGAGAGCGACGAACAGTGCGCGAGCGACACCTGCGGCCCCAACGACAACGACGACGGCGAGAAGGTCTGCCGCGCACGCCCGGCGAAGGCGAAGTTCAAGCGGATCTGGATCGGCGCCGCCGTCGGGGCGAACCTCTCCTTTATCCCCTCGGCGAGCAAGGTCTGCTCGTTGACGCCGAAAGACCAGCCGGGTGAGGGCAGGCCGCTCGTCGACACCGGCTACTACTGCACGAGCGATGGGAAAAACTACCCGCTCCGCGGAAGCGACGGAGGCGACGGTTCTGACAATGCGGCTATCGACCCGAACCAGAAGGGGAACAGCGTCAGCGGCGGCCTCGCGGCGGCGACGAACTTCCCGCTCCTCCTCACCGGCGACTACGCGATCAACGCGAACCTCCTCGTCGGCGCCCGCCTTGGCATCGTCCTCGGTGGCTACGACGCGACCGCCGCAAAGTCGGACGGCAAGCGCTTCGCCGCCGCGCCGCTCCACATCGAAGGGCGCGCCACCTACCTCCTCGGCAAGGACGCCCTCATGAAGAAGGGCTTCGCCCCGATGTTCTTCGGCGGCCTCGGCGCGTCGACCTTCGAACCGAGCGTCCCGGTCAGCGTAAAGACCAACGAGTATTCCCTCAACGGCGAGACGAAGCCGGCCGGGACGACGAAGGTCACCGCCTACTACATGGGCGGCCCCTTCTTCGTGAACGCCGGCGGCGGCGGTCGCTTTGCGGTCACCGAGAACGTCGCCCTCACCGGCGCCGTCCGCCTCAATGCCGCCTTCGGGAACGGCTTCCTCTTCTCGGCGACGCCGGAAATCGGCGCCCAGATCGGCTTCTGAGCGCACCGTTCGCGCCGATACCGCGAAAAACTGGCCCGTTCGTCGGGCGAAGGAAGCAAGCTCCTCCCTAGCGGGAGGGGCTTTCTTCGTTTGTTGTGCCGGTTTTCCACCCATTCGTCGAGATGAGCAGGTAGCTTCCAGGCCGATGGCAGCGTCCGGTCGTTCCACGGAAAAAGCTCCAGAGCCGCTGCTTCGGGTCGGTCGTTACGTCCTGTTTGACGAAATCGCCGCCGGTGGCATGGCGTCGGTCCATTACGGGCGGATGTTTGGCGGCTCCGGTTTCGCGAAGACGGTCGCCGTCAAGCGCCTGCACAAGCAATTTGCGAAAGATCCCGAATTTCGCGGGATGTTTCTCGACGAGGCGCGCCTCGCTGCGCGCATCCGGCACACGAATGTTGTCCAGCCGGTCGACATCCTCGCCTCGGAAGAGGAGCTGTTTGTCGCCCTCGAGTACGTCCACGGCGACTCCCTCTCGGGCCTCCTCGGCGCCGCCGCCCGGCGTGGGGAGCTCCCGAGCCCAGCGATCGCGTCGACGGTCGTCGCCGGCCTCCTCCACGGCCTCCACGCCGCCCACGAAGCGAAGGATGATCAAGGCGTCCCCCTCGGGATCGTCCACCGCGACGTCTCCCCCCACAACCTGCTTGTCGGCACCGACGGCATTCCGCGGGTCATCGATTTCGGCGTCGCGAAGGCGTCGAACCGGGTGCAGAGCACCCAAGACGGCCAGCTGAAGGGGAAGGTCGCCTACATGGCCCCCGAGCAGCTCACCGGCGAAGCGGTCGGTCCCAGCGCCGACATTTGGGCGGCGGGCGTCGTGCTTTGGGAGTTCCTCGCCGGGCGTCGCTTCCACGAGGGGCTCGAGCCGATCGCGATCTTCGGGCGGGTCACCCGCGGCGAGCTCCCGATCCTCCGCGAGGTGAACCCCCACGTCCCCCGCGAACTCGAGCTCATCGTCGACCGGGCCCTCGATCGGGACGTCCGCCGCCGCTACACGACCGCCCGTGAGATGGCGCTTGATATCGAGTCGCACACCGCGTTTGCGCCGCCGTCGCTCGTGGCGGCGTGGGTCGACCGGCTCGTCGGCGACAAACTCGCGATCCGTGCCGAGCGGCTTGAGGCGATCGAGCGTGTGAATCTCGACGCCGAGTTTGAAGTCGAGGAGATCGAGCTCGCCCCGATGACGAGCGTCCCGCGGTCGTTCCCGAGCGCGCCTGGCCGCCTCGGGTCGGGGGGCGGTGGGACCGGCACCGGCTCCGGGCGCGCGAAGTTCCCGTCGCTCCCCCCGCCGGCACCATCGTCGAGCGGCGACTCCGCGCGCAGCCGTCGACCGTCCCTCGCCCCGAGTGCGCGAACACTCCTCTCGCAGGCGGAAGTGCTTGGGGTCGGCGCCGACCGAACGCCGCTTGCCGAGCTCGACACCTCGGGCCTGCTCCTCGATTCGGACACGCCCGAGCAGGTCCCCGCCGCCCGACCGTCGCGGGCGCGGCTGCCGGGAATGAGCGGCGAATTCGCGACGACGTCTCCGGACGGTTCTGGCGGCTTTCACGTCGGCCCCTCCTACGTGACCGGCGTCCCGGCGAAGCCTCCGTCCGACCTGAAGCGCCCCGACGTCGTCCTTTCCGACGTCCGTTGGGCCGATCCGACCGCGGCCAAACCGACGACGACGCCGTCCACCGCGACGAGCCTCTGGAAGACGCTGCTCGGAATTGCGCTGTTGATTGCGGCGACCGTCGGAGTCGTCCTGTTCGGCATGCCGAAGTACGTGCAGTCGCGGGCCGAGGCGGAAATCGCTTCGCTAGGCTTCACAACAAAGGCGCAAGAGGTTTCGGTCGCGACGGGGATTCTCCGTTTCCGAAACGTCGAGCTCACGCCGATCGGCGTCGATGGGGTCACGATCCGCCTCTCGTCGCTCACCGTCCACACCGACGGCAGTCGCGCCACCGACGCTACCCTCTCGGACGCGGTCCTTGAGGGGGCAGGGCCGGCCGCCGATCTCCTGCCGAAGCTCGCCATTTGGCAGCGAAAATACGGTGATAGCTGGGGGAAGACCGGCCTCAACGAGCTTCGCCTGGACGGCGGTCGCCTCGAGTGGAAGGACGTCGTCGGCCCCGGCTCCCGTCTGGAAATCGCACGGCTTTCTGGAAACTCGGTTCCGGTGGACGGGGAGACGCTGCTCACGGGGGCCGACGTCTCCCTTGGCCTCCTCCGCCTTACCACCGGGACGGGACGCACCTTCGGCCCCTGGCGCGGTCGCTACCATTCGGCGAACGACCGTCCGACCCTCGAGCTCTTCTTCGGTCAGAAGGCGATCGCGCCGGAGCTGACGGTCGCCCCGAGCGGCGACGCGACGGCGCTCACGGTCGCCATCCCGCGTACCCCCTTCGAAGAGCTTGCATTTCCTGCCGATTTTCTGACTGTCAGTGGGGGAACGACGACGCAGGTCTCGGCGACGGGGGCCGTCCTCGTTTCCAACGCAGGGATCCGAGGGCAGGGGCGGTTTGCCTTTTTTGCCGCCAAGCCGCTCGGGCTTGCCTCCCCCGCCGACGGCGCCCTCGACTTTGTGGTCGACGGCAAAGGGGGGGCCAGCGGAAGCTTCACCTTCGGCGCCGACAAGGACGGGCACGGCCTCAAGACGCCGGTCCGGGGAACGGCGGCGCTCACCCCCGCCGGACCGAGCCTCGAACTTTCCGCGCGCTCGGCGTCCCGCCCCTGCGAAAAAGGCGGGGAGACGACCGTCGACGCCACCATCGTCCTCGGCGAAGCGGCGATCGTCCGCCTCGCGCCGACGACCCCCTGCAAAGGGCACTGAACGGACCCGATGCGCCGGCCGGAACGCTTTGTTGGCTCCCTCGCAACGACGTTAAAGCCAAGTGTATTTGGCACGTTGGAAGGCACACTCGCCCGCCGAACGGCGACCGGTCGCCCGCTCGCGCCCCTTCACATTGGCGACACCTGCTACCCGCCGCCGCCGGCAGCCCTCGCCGAACTCAACGACACCGCCCGCGCCGCCGCCGAACTCGCCCGCTACGGGCCGACGGCGGGCCTCCCGACGCTTCTCGACGCCCTCGCGAGTCACGAAGCGAGCATGCTTGGGAGCCCCGTAGACGCCTCCTGCATTCTCTTCGGCGGCGGCGGTACCTACGCGTTCGGTGCGGTCGCCCGTGCGGTCCTTGACCCCGGAGATGAGGTGCTGTTGATCAGCCCCTACTGGCCGGGGGCGCACAGCATTTTTACCGCCGTCGGCGCCCACGTCCGCGAAGTTCCGCGGGGGGGCGCACCGACGCCGACCACCCTCGGCGCGGCGCTTGAGGCGGCGGTCACGAAGCGGACGCGAGCCCTCTATTTCGTTTCGCCGAACAACCCAGATGGCTTCGTCTTCGGAGACGAATACCTGAAGGTTTTTCAGGCGTTTGCCGAAGCCCATGACCTGTTCGTCTTCGCCGACGAGGTCTATGCCGAAGGGTACGCGACGGTCCCCCTCCGGCCGTATGCGGCGACGAATTCCGGACAAGCGTTCGCCCGAACGGCCACGATCCGTTCGTTTTCCAAGAGCCACGGCCTTTCCGGGGCGCGCCTCGGTTACGTGGTCGCACCGCCCGAGGTCGTCGCCTACGCCCGCCGCGTCAGTCTCTTTCAGCTTTTCAGCGTTCCGTTGCCGCTCCAGCGGATGGCGCTCGCGGCGCGTCGGGCGCCCGCCTCGTGGCTTGCTGGCGCCCAGGAATTTCAGCGGCGTCACCGCGCGATCACCCTCGACGTCCTCACCGGCAGCGACCTCCCAGTGACGTATGCAGAGCCCGAGGGGGCGTGCTACGTCTTCCTTGATTTTTCACGAATTTTGGAGCCCCACGGCGGCGCGGTCACCCTGCAGTATGTCCTCGAGCGCTGCGTCGACGGCTTTGAGAGTCACGTGCGCCTCTGCTTCACGGCCGCCCCCGAAGCGGACCTCCGCGCGGGGCTTGAGGCGCTCACCGTTGCTGTCCGCTCCTTCGCGCGGTAGCGTGCCAAGTCTACATCCCTGATTTTACTCTCCTAAATCGAGCTGTCAGTCGGATTTGGGGGCGAATTTGTTCCTCGATCCGCGCTCGCGGGCGAGGACGAAGTTCTAGGGCCCCACGTGGCTGTGAAAGGTCGGCTTCGCAACCGCCCAAGACGCCCAATCGGAGCGCGGGTCGCACGCGCCCCCCCTGGCACGGGCCAGGCAAAATGGACCGGGGCCACCCCCCATCGCGTCAATGGGGACCCAATTTCCTGCGTTTTTGTCTTGGCACACCGTCTGGGGGGCGGCGGGGATGTCCCAGCCCCACGAATACCGCCCCGGAACCTACTATGAGGTCGTCCGACGCTGCACCGACCGCGCCCACAAGCTTGCTCCGAAGGAAGCAGGCCGCGGAAAATACACATCGAGCGTTAAGCAGCTCTACCAATACGCAACCGGGTGCTTTGCGGCGCTCTTCGGTATTGAGATCCTTGCTGTCTGCCTCATGTCAAATCACATGCACGAGATCGTGTTCGATCGCTACGGACTCATTGCCAAATTTCTGCAGCGAAGAAACGCAATGTTCGCAAACATGATTAAGGTTCGCTACGGCTTGTCAGGGAGCGTCTTTGAGAAGTGTGACGGAAAATACAATCGTCTCGAGGGGGCGCGGGCAGTCGCCGAAAAGATCGCCTACGTGCTCGCGAATCCTGTGGCCGCCGGACTCGTGGCTTCGCGAGAAGAATGGCCGGGATTCGTCTCTTCAGTAGCCGATCTTTCCGGCAGCGCCGTCCTCATTGAGCGCCCCCGTGAATATGTGTCAAAAAAGAAAAAGCGTAACCCGGCACGCGTCACGTTCGCGATGGGCGCGCCGGCGGAAGCAAAAGCACTATTTTGCGATCTTTCGATCATGACGGCAGTCGTTAGCGTAGAACTGGTGCAGCGAATCAAGAGTGCGCGCCGCCGGCACGCAGGGCGATTCGCGGGTCGTATTCGCGTTCTCGCAACGAGCCCGCATTCACGCGCGACGAGCCGCGAGCCTTTTGGCGGGCGAGTGCCGCGTTTTACCACGGCGGGTGACCTTGCGGCAGCGAAGCGGATTATCGCAGAAATGCGCGCCTTCCGGGAGGCCCATCGGCGCGCTTTTGAGGCGTCGCGAGGAGGGAAACGTCGTGTGACCTTCCCAGCGGGGACGGGGAAGATGCATTTTACCTATGGGTATCGGCGAGAAGAGTACGCGGTGGCTAGCGAGCGAGCAGCTTAGGTCGATGGTTTCGCCGCTAAGTGCCGTCGCGCATTGACGGGCTCGAAAGTTCCCAGGTTGTCGGATTGAATGGCGCGGATGTGTCTCTCGGAAGAGGGGCCATTTCTGCGCGTCTTGCGTTTGTCGATGTCGAAGAATTGGCGCTCGCTTCCGAAGGTGTGAGCTTCCTCGTCTCTGGATTCGACGGTGCTGACCGGTAGCGTGCCCTGGGACGCGGCACTTTGGATGCGTTTTGCACCGAAGGTACCGCGGCGACCGGGACTCGAATGGGGCCAAATACTTGATCCTACGTCGATAAATCCAACTGTCAGTCGGATCCTGATGCCGGATCCCAAGCCGGTCCCTCAGGGGCGACCTCGCCACGAACTTCGAAGTCAGGTAGACCAGCGCCCCTCATGAGAACCCGCCTCCTGCTCGCCGTTCCCGCACTTCTGCCGCTCTCTGCAGCCCTCCTTGGCGCATGCGGCGCGGAAAATACCTGCCCGCCGGCAGCCACACCGCTCCCCCCGGTTGCCGCGGCGCCGGCGGTGACCGTGAAGCCGCCGACGCCGGAAGAGGCGAAAGCCTTCGTCGCCGACGTCGACGTCAACCTGCGCCGCCTGTGGGTCGCCCGCGACCGGGCCGGCTGGGTCTCCCAAAACTTCATCACCGACGACACCGAAACCCTTGCCGCCGGCGGCGAAGAGGCGACGAGCGAGTACATCACCAAGACGATCCTCGCCGCCCGCCGCTTCGACCCGATCCTCGGGCAACTCGACCCGCAAACGGCTCGGATGCTTCATCTTTTGAAGGTCGCCCAGACGGTGCCGGCCCCCGAAGATGCCGCCAAAGGGGCAGAACTCGCAAAGGTCCAAGCGGAACTCGGCGCCATGTATGGCAAAGGGAAATACTGCCCGACAGCTGGATCTAAACTTTCGAAATACCTCACAAAAGCGGATACGAAAAAGGGCACCACCGCGAAGACCTGCCTCAAGCTGGACGACCTCGGCGCGATTCTCAAGTCCTCCCGGGACGAAGCCGAACTCCGTGAGGCCTTCGACGGCTGGCACACCATCGCCGTCCCGATGAAGGACAAATACCTCCGCTACGTCACCCTCGGCAACGAAGGGGCAAAGACGATCGGTTTCGACGATCTCGGCGCCCTCTGGAGGGCCGGCTACGACATGACGCCGGCCGATTTTGAGAAAGATATTGAGCGTTTGTGGGGCGACGTGAAACCGCTCTACGACGAACTTCACTGCTACGTAAAAAAGCAGCTCCGCGCCAAGTACGGCGACAAGGTCGTCGCTTCCGGTAAGGGGGCGATCCCGGCCCACCTCCTCGGGAACATGTGGGCGCAAGAATGGAACAACATCTACGATCTTGTGGAGCCCTACAAAGGCCAAGGATCCCTCGATGTCGACAAGGGGCTCGCCAAGTACGATCCGGTGAAAATGGTGAAGACCGGCGAGAGCTTCTTCACCAGTCTCGGCATGGATCCCCTCCCAAAGACCTTCTGGGAGCGCTCCCTCTTCACCCGCCCCGCCGACCGTGAAGTCGTTTGCCATGCGAGTGCGTGGGACGTCGAATACAATAACGATCTTCGTATCAAGATGTGCATCAAGCCGACGGAAGAAGACTTGATCACCATCCACCACGAACTCGGTCACGACTACTACTTCCACGCCTACTACACGAAGCCGATTCTCTTCCAGCAGGGGGCGAACGACGGCTTTCATGAGGGCATCGGTGACACCCTTGCTCTAGCAGTCACTCCCCAGTACTTGAAAAATATCGGTCTCTTGCCGAGTGTGCCGAGCAACGAGAAGGCGACGATCAACGTCCAGATGAAGCAGGCGATCGAGAAGGTCGCTTTCCTCCCGTTCGGGCTCCTCGTCGACAAGTGGCGCTGGGAGGTATTCTCGGGAAAGACGGCGCCCGCCGATTGGAACAAGTCCTGGTGGGCTCTCCGCGAGAAGTACCAGGGGATCAAAGCACCGGCCGCACGCCCGGCAGACGCGTTTGATCCGGGGGCCAAATACCACATCCCGGGCAGCACCCCCTACATGCGCTACTTCCTCGCGCGCGTATATCAATTCCAGTTCTACAAGGCGCTCTGTGACGCTTCTGGCCATAAGGGGCCGCTCCACACCTGTTCCTTCTTTGGAAGCAAAGAGGCTGGGAAGAAGCTGCAAGCGATGCTCGCCCTCGGCGCCGAGAAGCCCTGGCCGGAAGCGATGAAGGCGATCGCCGGCACCGACAAGGCCGATGCCGCCCCCCTCCTCGAGTACTTTTCGCCGCTTCGCGGCTTCCTCAAGGAGTCGACGAAGGGGGAGACCTGCGGCTGGTGAGTTGCTGTTTTTCCTGGTGAAGAGCGCGTCTGTCGGTCACGGTAGCGCCATGCTGACCAGCCTGACGCGCCGTTCGCTTCGCCTCCTCCCGCTGCTTGCTTCGCCGGCGCTTGCCGGTTTCGTAGTGGCCCTCGCTGCGGTCCCCGCCTGCTCCGACGGGGGCGCGACGAGCCGTTTCTCCGATGCCGGGCGCGCCGACGGGACGACAGGGACCGAGGACTCCTCGGTCTTCATCCCCGACGACGCCTCCTCGACGGCGACCGATGCCGCCGACGGCTGCAGCGACGCCGCCAAGCTCGTCTACGTAGTCACAAGCGACGACCAGCTCTACAGCTTCGATCCGGGTGCACTCAAGTTCACAAAGTTGCTCACGCTCAATTGCGGGAGTGGGTCTGCCACGCCGAATTCCATGGCCGTGGATCGGCAGGCAAATGCCTGGATCAACTACAACGACGGCACCATCTGGAAGCTCGATATTGCTACGGGGAAGTGTTCCGCCACTGCGTGGTCCAAAGCACAAAAGGGGTGGCTCCGCTTCGGAATGGGCTTCTCAACGAACGGCGCAAACACGACCGATGAAACGCTGTTCTTGAACCCGATGAATGAACTCGGGACCAGCAACACAAACGGTCTTGTGAAGGTCGATCTTGCAACGATGGCGCCGACGACGGTCGGGCGGTTCACCTCGACGCTCTCCACGCAGAGCGCGGAACTTACCGGCACCGGCGACGGCCGCCTCTACGGCTTCTTCACGACGACTCCCGCCAGCCTCGCTGCCATTGAACGCACGAGCGGCGCGACGTCGTCGATCCAGAAGCTCGGCAGCGTAAGCACCGGAGAAGCCTGGGCATTCTCGTTCTGGGGCGGCGATTTCTGGTTCTACACCGCGAACGGCGGAAACAGCGCTGTCACGCGTCTCAAGACCGCCGACAACACCCTCTCTACCGTCGTTGCCAACACGGGAATGAAGATTGTCGGTGCCGGCGTATCGACCTGCGCGCCGCTCAACGGCGGCCGCTGAGCGCACCTAAAAAAGAAGAACCCCCGGTCGTTGGATCGGGGGTTCTTTTTCGTTTGTCGGTTTCCCGAGTCCGCTTCAGAGCGGGTCGTTGCCGATGACGATGTTGCGAAGCTTCATCCGCACGTCGCTCGACCAGTGATTGGCGAACGCCTTCACGCAGGTCACGAGGTAGCGTTCGTAGTCGATGTAGACCTGATCGCCCCAGGTCTCGCGAATCTTCGCCTCGTGCATTTGAAGGCGACGGAGCCATTCGGCGGTCGTCTTCCCGTAGTGAACGCGCTGGGTCCGCATCTCGATGATTTCCCAGCTCGGGTTCACTGCCATCACGAGCTCTTCGAGGCGAGCGTTGAGGCCGCCGGGGAAGATGACGTCGGCGGTAAACTTCAAGTCTTCGAGATCTTTGCGGTTCCGCGGGACGCGGTTCCGGAGAATCGACTGGAACGCGAAGAGGCCACCCGGCTTCACGAGCGCGGCGCAGTTGTTGAAATACTTGCGGTAGAGTTCGACGGCGAGCCCCTGGTTCGCCTGAGCCGGGGAAACGACGTGGTCGACCATCTCGATGGAGACGAGCGCGTCGTAGGGCTCCGCGGGCTTGTGAAGCGCGTAGTCGTTCTCGAAGACCTTCACGTTCGGGAGGTTACGGTCCGACGTCCACTTCGCCTGCTCGGACGAGAGCGTCACCCCGTGGGCCTCTTTGATCCCGCGACGGTGGATGTAGTCGAGGTTCGAGCCCCAGCCACAGCCGATGTCGAGGACCGTCTTGGTCGCGTTCAACTCGGCGTAATCATAGAGGGCGCGGCTCTTCGCCTCCTGGGCGTCCTCGAGGCTCTGCCCCTCGTACTCGTAGAATGCACTTGTATAGTGCATGTTCTTGTCGAGCCAGAGTTCAAAGAACTCGTTGGAGAGGCTGTAGGAGATCTCGATGTCTTCCTTGGTCGACGTCACGGCATCCTCCGGAACTACGGAACGTTTTCGTTTCGTTCCGACGAGCCGCCGGAGCCGAAACCTTCGTAATCACTTGACCTCCGACCGGTGCAAACCGGCGATGGAGACCTCCGCCGCGGGCGGAAACGTGGCGCCCTCGTTTGCACGAAACGCGACCGCCGGAAAGGTCCTTCGCACGCTTACGGAGTAACGGCGCTCCCGCCCCGTCCTGAGGTCGGAATGCCACTCGCCGGCGCCGTGTCACCGGTGCCCTCCCGTCGGCGCACCGAGCGCGGGCGAATCACGCGCGCTCCACGCTTGTCGGAGAAGTAACTCCAGGCCCAGTTAAACATAACAACGACCCGGTTCTGGAAGCCGATCAAATAGTAAATGTGGACGAAGAGCCACCCCAGCCAGGCGAGGAAGCCGGAGAGTTCCAGGCCGTTGGCTGCGGCAACCGCTCGCGACCGTCCGATGGTCGCCATGGAGCCTTTGTCAAAATATTTGAAAGGTTTACGGTCACTGGAGCCGGGCGACTCTTCAAACTCGATGAGCTTCGCCACGTAGCGGGCCTGCTGCATTGCGACCGGACTCACGCCGGGAAGTGCCTTTCCGTCCTGTTCGAAGAAGGCCATATCCCCAATGGCAAAAATCTCCGGATGACCGGGGAGGGAGCAGTCGACACCGACGCGGACGCGCCCTTGGCGATCGGTCTCTTGCCCGACGCCGGTCGCGAGCTCGGTGGCGAGGCGCGTGGCACGGACGCCGGCCGCCCAAATGACGGTCCGAGCGCCGATTTTCTCATTGCCATCGAAGGTGACGCCGCTCGCGTCGATGTCGACGACCTTCGCATCGCAGCGGATCTCCACGCCCAGCTCCTGAAGCTGCTCGACTGCTTTGCGCGCGAGCTCGGGCGTGAACATCGTGAGGATCCGCGTGCCGGCCTCCACGAGCACAACGCGCGTCTCGTCGACGCGGATGTTGCGGAAGTCTTCGGCGAGGACGTAGCGCGCAAGCTCCCGAATTGCCCCGGCAAGTTCGACACCGGTCGGCCCGCCACCGATGATGGCGAACGTAAGCAGCCGCTCGCGCTCGGCGAGGTCGGTGGTGCGCTCGGCGCTCTCGAAGGCGAGGAGAATGCGCGTCCGAAGTTCGACAGCGTCGTCGAGGCTCTTGAGGCCCGGCGCATATTTCTCCCACTCGTCGTGCCCGAAATAACTCGCCTTCGCGCCGGCGGCGGCGACCAACCAATCGTAGGAAAGCGCCTCCCGCTCCCCCTGATCGTCGGTGGTAAGATACACCTTCTTTGCCGCAACATCGACGCGAGCGACCTCGCCAAGCACAACGCGGGCATTTTTCTGTCCGGCGAGCACGGCACGAATCGGTGAGGCAATCTCGGGGGCGGAGAGCCCCGCCGTAGCTACCTGGTAGAGGAGCGGCTGGAACAGGTGGTGGTTCGTTCGGTCGACGATGGTCACATCGACGTTGGCGCTAGAAAGCGCTCGCGCTGCGGTGAGTCCACCAAAGCCTGCTCCGATGATGATGACCTTGCGCTTCATGGGCGAAGTCTATGGGGGCACTTCACCCAGAAAGAAAGTGGAATCGAAGCAGGCGCCCAGTCAGGGATCGGTCGCTTCGGGCGCCTCAGCGCGTTCATCTTCGCCATTGGCGAGGCGCCCCGCGGCAAACAAAAGTGCGTATACAACTGCGACAACCAGTAGGGTTTCCGTCGAAGAAAGCATCGGTGATGATCCCTTTCTGATGGATGGCGAAAGGAAGCGAAAAGAGAAGCGGAGCCAACGAGCCGGGTGTCGTTAGAACGCCACGGGGCGTACGTGCTAAATTGGTGAGCACATACCGTTGCAGGGGCTGCGCAAAGAAGAGCGACGCACGTTTCGCGGAGGCCGGCCCCGTGATTGTTGCGACGTAAGCGACACGTTCCACAGCGCCCTCAAGCCCCGGAACTTCCGGCAATCTTGAAGGTTGTGTCGTCGGTGTTTCCCCCAACGACGGCGCTCACTTTGCACGCGCTTTGCGACAAGCCGATGACGGGCTCGAAGCGATGTGGGGACGTTCTCCGAAACCGTCTCGCCGCATCGGAAAACGCGCCGTCTGCCGCTTCGCGAACGGACGCATTCTCCGACCGGCGGTTCGCCGGGCGGAGACAAAGCAGTCCTTGCGGCGGCTTAGAGCAGCGACTCCCGGAATTTCACCGCAGCGCTACTGCTGTTCGGGCGCTCATACCGGGCGCAGCACCATCAACGAGACGGCGATCACAAGGGGGACGACCACGACGCCGGTGGAAATCGGACCGCCACGCCCCTCTTTCGCTGCGAGATAGAGCACGCCGTTGAAGCTGACGATCGAGCAGGCCATCGCGCCGAGAATCCAGAGGGCGAAGAGCGGTACCGCATTGAACTGGGTGAGGGCGACGCCGAAACCCCAGGTCGCGAGGAACCCCGGGCCGGCGAGCCAGACGGCAAAGCGCTTCCGATCGTCGAAGCCTCGCGCAACGACGCAGCCGGCGGAGCCGGTCACATACACGAGCACGCCGAGGAGCTTTGCAAGCTTGATCCAATTACCCATGTAGATTGCAGCTATCCTTTCAGCACGAAATTGTTCAGCGCTTGCACGAGGACGCCGACGATGCTCTCGCCGGCGATCGCCCCGGCGGCGATCGGCACGAGGTACTTCTCGGCCCAGGTCTTGGCGCCACGCTGAAGCACCCAGGCGATCAAGGCGCCGAGGAACATCGCGAGCGGAGACGCGAAGGGGAGCGTCAAGCCGAGCCCGATGCCTGTCGGCGAGGGCAGCCACGCCTTTGCCTTGGGGAACAGGAGTTCCGCCAGCGCGAACACACTCCCGACGATAAGCCCGTGTACAATACACCGTGCAGCCATCGGATGCAGGTTGGCGAGTCCATAGCGGAAAACCTCGGCGACCGCCTTCCACTGCTGGGCACCTGGCGCCGGGAAATCCCTGCCGAGCGCCGATGCGTCTGGGACGAGAATGTAGAAGCAGAGGACCGTCGCAGCAGTGCCTGTGAAGATGCCTGCCGCTTGGGCGAGGAATTGCCGTCGCGGACTCGCCCCGAGGAGATATCCAGATTTGAGATCGTTGAGGAGATCGGCTGCAGCGAGCGCAGATCCCGAAGTGATGGCGGCGGTCATGAGGTTCGCCGTCGTGCTTTGAGGAATGAGCTTCCCGAAGGTGAGCTGCATGATCTTCCCCATGGCGCCACCAGGCGTGATGTCGGTCTCCCCCGTCGCCCGGCAGGCGACGAGGCCGAGCACCGCGGTCATCGCGACCGCGAGCAAGCCGTAGGGGATCGGGACTTCAAAGAAGGCCCGCGCGGTTCCGACAACGCCGATGGTCGAGATCACGATCCCCGTCCAAAACCAGGAGCCGGGGACCTCCACATCGGCGCGCGCCTTCGCATGGGCCGCCTGCTCTTCCGCGCTCTCGGAGATGTCCCCTTCTCGAGAGCCCTTCTCGGCGCCCTCCGTCGTCGCGCTCTTCCGGAAGAATCCTTGAAAGGCGCGGACCATCGTCTTCGCCTGGGCGGCAAACGCGATCAATCCGCTGGCGACCAGCATCGGTGCGCCGAGCCAAATGCCAATTTCTTTCCAGGCTTTCATCGGCATCGTAGCCGCGTAGACGGTGATCCCCTGCGCATTCACAAAGGGACTTCCGAGCGCCTCTGGGCCGAGAACAAAGGCGAGATAGAGCCCGCCGGCGACCATCCAAAACGTCGTCCGTAGGCCCACAAGCGCGCCCGCCGCCACCAAGACCCCCGAGTGCTCCAGGGAAAGCGTCCAGTGGGAGAGCTCGAGGGCCGGCTCCTTCAGTTCGAGCTTGTGCATCAGCTCTTCCCGACGCACCTCCGGAATCTGAAAGATCCGAAGCGACTTCGGGAGCACGCGATGGAGCCAATCGAAGATCTCCGACGAATCGGGGATCAATCCATGATCATGTTTCTTCTCTTTGCTCGGAAGCAGCTTTAGGTCGCGCACGATCGGGAGGAGCACACCAAGCCCCATCGCAAGAAACAATGCCCGCGCTTTCGCTGCCGCTTCGGCCCCTTTGTTGTAGAGGCCCTGGAGCGTCACCGCCGCCGCCGTCCCCGAGGGGAACTTCAAGCGCTCCTGGTTGATCAGGTTTCGCTTCAGCGGGATCGCGAGTGTCGTCCCAAGGACTGCGAGAAAGAAGACCCACAATGCGAGAACATACCAGGGTTTGTGGACGCCGCCCGGGTGCGCCTCCGACACGGAAAGCATGAGCATGGCCGGGATCGCCGACACCATCGTGTTTCCCGTGGCGTAGCCGGCGGCCGAAGCGGTCGACTGCATGCAGTTGTTTTCGAGGATAGACATCGGGCTCTTCGTGAGCCCGAGCTTCGAGAACGATCCCCAAATCGCGAACGAAAGAATGCACGCTGTGAGCGCAACGCCAAGTAGCCAACCGGTTTTCAGGCCGATATAGATGTTGGTGAAAGCGAGGAAGAACCCAAGAATGCTCCCCGTCAGAACAGCACGAAACGTGAACTGAGGGACGTCGCCGCGGTAGGCACGTTTGTACCATTCCGCTTCATCGAAGGCGTTCACCTCTTCTGGGCTCAGTTCGAGCGGCTTCCCGAGTTCTTGCTCGGCGTCGGTCCGCGGGGGCTCTTGGAAAAACGACATGGCGCCCACCTTGCCATAAATCGGACCGCTAGCGGCTCCCGGTGGCGCGGTGCTCTCCGCTCGCTCCGCGGCATTTCTGGAGCGCTTCCGCTTCAAAGGCCGGAATCGCCCGCTGGGGCGGGAGGAACATCTCGGGGCCGATGAGCCGCACTTCCGCCGCCTGAGGGGCTCCCGGCCCGCCCGCCTGAAGAACACTCAGGAATTTTTCGAGTCCTGCCGCCGACTCCAGGAGCGCGACCGCCCGATGGCGATCGAGGAGGATCGCGTTCCCTCGTTTGGCGCACGCTTCGCGAAGACGCGAGGCGGCGAGTCCGTCAAGGGTCAACGTTTCGGCGTAACCGAGCGTCACGAGCCACCGGGTTTTGCGGGTCTCTGCCCGCGCGCCGCTCCGTTCCACGGGACCGGCAGGGAGCGAGCGCCGAATGGCGACCTCACCGCTCAGGCGGCGGTCCTCTTCCGCAAGGGCATCGAGAGCGGCAAGCACCTCTCCAGCACTCTCAGGACGGGCATCAGGTGCATTTTGCACCAAACGGGCGACGAGGGCCACCAGCGCCTCCGGCACTTCCGGAAAGTTGTGGGGTGCGACGACGCGCGGCGTCCCTTCCAAAATTCGCTTGTAGAGTGCACGCTCTCCAAGCGCCGCGTAAGGGGTGTTCCCGACCAGGAATTCAAACAGCACGATCCCGGCCGCACAGAGGTCGGAGCGCACGGTCGCTTCGCCGGCCGCCTGCTCCGGCGACATGTACTCCGGCGTCCCGACCGAAGTCCCCGGTTGGGTGAGGCGGAACCCGACAGGGGCGTCCCACTGGACGATGCCGAGGTCGATCAGCGTCGCGCGCCCGTCGTCATCGGAAAGCACGAGGTTTGCCGGTTTGATGTCGCGATGCACGAGGCCTTCCGCATGGAGGGCACTCAAACCCTGGAAAAGGTCCTGGGCGAGCGCCACCGCGCGTGGCCATGGGAAGGCATTCGCCTCCTCCAAGACGTGGTCGAGCGGCTGCCCATCGACGTATTCCATCGCGTAGGCGGGGCTCCCGTCGTCGAGAAACCCACTCGCAAGAAGGCGAACAACGCGGGGATGTTTGACGCGCGAAAGCGCACGTACTTCCTGGCGAAATCGGCTTTCGACTTCCTTTGCGAGCGTGGCGCCCCCAAGGACAGCCGCCAGCGACGCCCCCCCTTCGCCCTCGTGGCGGGGGAGGACTTTCACCGCTGCCGCAGTCCCGTCGGTGAGGTTTCGTGTAAGATACACCTCGCCCATCGCGCCGCTCCCCAAAGGGGCTACGACTAGGAAATCAAACAGAACAATCGTGCCGGGGGCGAGAGGCATCGGAGGGGCGGGCGTCGTCGTTGGGGCCGTGAGCAGAGTGTGGGGACGAGAAGGCGAGAAGGGCCTGGCTCGCCCTTTGGCGCACCCTCTCCTCAGACGAGAACGGGCCTCCGACGCTACGGGGCGGTGCGGCAAAGATCAACTGTGCCGCAGAAAATTGCGCCCGCGTGGGCTGCGCAACCCTGTTTGAAAACGGGCACGGAAAGCAAGGTAGCGCTTCCACGTCCATTTTCTTTTCTTCCCTCCTAGGAACGCCGTACTCTCCCGGAGCTATGAGCGGACCGCCCCATCGACAGTCCGGCGACGAGCGAAAGTCTGGCGAGGTCGTCGGCGGCTATCGAGCGGTGTCGACGGGGGCGCTTGCCGCCCAGCGCGGCTCTTCCCCCGCCGCTGCAAAACTCCCGGATGGCGACGATGCGGTTGCCCTGGTCCGTATCGTCGCACTTTCGGCGGGGCGTCCGCCGGCCTTTCCGCTGGATGTCCGTGTCGCCTACAACCGGCCGGTCCTCGTCGGGCGGGAGGGGCATCTGCGCCCGTCGCCCGACGACCGCTTTGCAAGTGCGCTGCACGCGCGGCTCTATGGCGATCCGGCGACGAGCAAGCTCTACGTCGAAGATTTGCGATCGCGGGTCGGTGTCCACCGCCGACTCAGTGGGCTGTTCCGGCTTGAGGCGGGGGCGCGTCTGCGCTTCCGTGATCACGGCTATCGGTGCGTCGACGGCGGTCTCGTCCATGAGTCGCTCGACCCCGCCGAGACCCGTCCGCGGCCGGTCGCCAACGAGGATCTCCCGGCGCTTATTGCAGCCCTCGGTCCACCATTTCGTCGAGGAAATTCGCTGATTGGGGAGTGTCCGGAAGGGGCAGAGCCGGTCTACGAGCGCATCGGCCCGCAGACCGAACTCCACATTGGCGACGAGATCCTCATCGGCGCGCTTGCCTTGAGCGTGCTCGCGCCGCGGGCAAAGGTGCGCGGCTAACGGCACGGTCCTCGAAACGTCCGGGCCCCGTTGTAATCGTGCACCGGGTCGTCTACCGTCCCACTTCCCCTTTGGCAGCGCGACGCACGCTGCAGGACCTAAACCCCTGCGGCCCTGTGTCGGGCTCCTTCGCCAGCGAATACACCTCTTTCATGGCCCGGCTCCCCCTCGGCGACGTCGTCCTCTTCGACTACCGCATTGACGCGCTCCTCGCCGTCAGCGCGGGAGTGGAGAGCTACGTCGCTTCGCTCCCAGCGACCGGGGAGCGTGTCGTCGTGAAGGTCCCCGCCTTCTTGGCCCGTCCCGACGAGCAACGGGCGCTTACGCAGGAGGGGGTGTTCCTCGCGCAAGTCCGTCATCCAAACGTCGTCGCCTTCCTGCAAGGCGGCTTTCTGGATGACGGGACGCCGGCGTATGCACGTGAATTCATTGATGGACCGACGCTCGGTGAGGTCCTTCAGCGGCGCGGCGCGTTCCCCTTCTGGGAAGCGCTTCTCGTGGTGCTTCAACTCCTCGACGGCCTCGCCGTGATGCACAGCGCTGCGCTCTTTCATCGGGGGATCTGCCCGGAAGGAATTCGCATTGAGGCGAACACCGGGATCGCCAAATTTGTCTCCTTTGGGCGGCCCTCGCGGCACTACATCGCCCCAGAAACGCGCAAACCGGGCGGCGCGGCGGGCGCCCGGACCGACCTCCACGGCATCGGCCTCCTCCTCTACCGGTTGCTGACCGGCGAAGACCTCATCGACGACGACGGGCGCGTCCTTCGCCCCGATCTGCTGACGTCGATCGTCCCCTCGCTGCCGCTGCCCCCTTCGCGGCCACCGGTGCCGGCCGAGCTCGCGCGCCTCGTTGCAGAACTCCTCGAGCCCGACCCGGTTGCCCGCCCGGCCGATGTCGGCACCGTCGTCGGCGTCATTGAGGACGTTCTCCGTCTCTACGCGCCGAAAGCAGCTCCCGATGCCCCCGAGACGGTCCGCGGATCCCAGTTCCCGCCGAACCTGCTCCCGGAAGATCTCGAAGAAGATCGGGACAGTGGCTGGGATTGACGGCGTCTACTCCTCCGACTTCGCCCGCTGAAAGGTGCCCCAGGTCGCTCGCGTGGCGCGTGCGTACTCGCTCGGCGCGACGAACAGCTGGCAGCCCCGGACCCCCGCAGAAATCGAAATGACGGTCGCCGTGCGTGCGCTCTCGTCGAGAAAGACCGGGAACTCCTTCTTGGCCGCGAGCGCGGTGACGCCGCCGCGAATATAGCCAGTCAATCCGGTAAGATCCTTCAGCGGGACGGTATCGATCTTCTTTTCGCCGGCTACTTTCGCCAGCGCCTTCAAATCGAGCTCCTGGTCGCCAGCAATTACCGCAAACAGCGGCCCTTTCTTTTCCCCACGCACGAGAAGCGTCTTGTAGACCTGGCTGCACGGCAGGCCGACTTTCGCCGCGACCGTCTCCGCCGAGAGATCGCTCTCGTCGACGTCGTACAGGTGGGCCTCGTAGCTGACGTTCAGCTTTTCGAGCGTCCGCATCGCGTTCGTCTTCGTCGGTTTCACGGCAAGATCTCCGAAGCGAGCTCATCGAGGTAGGTCTGAAGAAAGGCGCTCCGGCGCGCCGCGATCGCTCGCGCAGCTTCCGTGTGAAAGCCCGCTTGGAGCTTCAGGAGCTTCTTGTAAAAGTGATCGATCCCCCACTGTTTGTCGTCGGGAAGACGGTTTGTACAGAAGGGGTCTTCCGGGGCGTAGAAGGGGCGTTTCATCGCCGCCGTCGTTGCGAAGCAACGGGCAATACCGATCGCGCCGATCGCGTCGAGACGATCGGCATCTTGCAGAATGCACCCTTCGAGGGTCGTCGGCGTCGCCCCCTTCGAGAAGGCGTGGTCCCGAATCGCGCTCGCGATCGCCTCCGCGTCCTCCCGGGCGACCCCTTCTTGGCGGAGCGCCGAGTAGGCGGCCTCCGCGCAAAGGTCGCCGGAACGTGACGAATTCGGATGATTTTTCGGGAGGTTTACCAGCTCGTGGAGCAGTGCGGCGATCTCAAGCTGCACCTCGTCGACCGGCTCGCCAGCCGCCTGCGTGGCCCGTCCGAGAATACGTGCATTATGCACTACACGCTGCACATGGGAGAAATCATGGGCCGGCTCGGCATCAACGACGACGGCGGCGGCGAGCGCTTCCAAGCGGGCCAGGAGCCCTTCATCGCGGATCATCGGCGGTCCTCCTTCGGATCGCCGGCGGGGGGCGGCGTCCATGCGGCGAGGCGATCGAGCAGCGCTTCGGCGCTCTCGTCGACGACGACGAGGCCCCGATGGTTCGCCGGGACGAAGCGGGCATCAATCATGGAATTCATCAAGGTGATCAAAGGGTTCCAAAAGCCGTTTACGTTCAGCAGACCGATCGGCTTCTGGTGGAGCCCGATCTGCGCCCACGTAAGGACCTCGAAGAGCTCGTCGAGGGTCCCGAAGCCGCCGGGGAGGGCGACGAAACCGTCTGCGAGCTCCATCATTTTCGCTTTTCGGGGGTGCATCCCGTCGACGATCACGAGTTCCGCCAGCCCCCGGTGGGCGATCTCTTTGCGGACGAGCGACTCGGGCAGAATACCGATCGCGTGCCCGCCGCCGGCGAGGTGAGCATCGGCGAGGGCCCCCATGAGGCCGACGGCAGCTCCGCCATAAACCAAGCCAATTCCGCGTGTTGCGAGCGCCGTTCCGAAGGCGATCGTCGCCGCCCGATAGGCGGGATCGGCGCCATCCCGGGAGCCGAGGTAGACGGCGACCCGTCCAAGATTTTCCATGGGGCGCGCTCTACCAAAGCGCCCGTATGACCGCCATGCTTGCGGCGGCTGGCTCCCGTCCTTACGGTCCCCGCCATGAAAGCTACGTTCTCGTCTCTGCTCGCGTTCTTTGCGGTCCTCGTCGTCCTCATTGGGGCGCCGGGCTGCCAGAGCTACGACCAGCTCATCTCCCTCGACGAAAAGGCGAGCGCCTCCTGGGCCGACTACGAAGTTCAGCTCCAGCGCCGCGCCGACCTCGTGCCGAACCTCGTCTCCACCGTGAAGGCGCAGGCGAAGTACGAAGAAGAGGCGTTGACGGCGGTCACGAAGGCGCGCTCGGAGGCGACTTCCGTCAAGCTTTCTGCGGATGACCTCACCGATCCGGCGAAGGTTGCCCAGTTTGAAAAGGCGCAGGAAGGGCTGAAAGGTTCCTTGAGCCGCCTTATGGTTTCGAACGAGAAGTACCCGGAACTCCAGGCAAACCAAGCCTTCATGGGCCTCCAGAAGGAGCTCGCCGGCACCGAAAACCGCATCGCGAAGGCGCGCGGCGACTACAACGATTCCGTGCGCCTCTACAACACGGAACTTGCGAAGATCAAAGGGCAGGCGATCAATAAGATCACCGGTAAAGCCTTCAAGCCGCGCGTCTATTTCAGTGCTTCCGAAGGGGCGAAAGACGCGCCGAAGGTTCAGTTCTGAAAGCACCGTGATGAAAACCCCCTTCGCCGGTTCCCCCCTCGTCCGCCTCGGTGTGGCGCTCGCCCTTGCGGTCGCCGCGTTCCTGATCGGCGTCGCCCCGGGACGCGAAGGGGGCGCTCCTTCGCCAGGAGTGGCGTGGGTCTCGACGGCCTACGCCGACCCGGAGCAGATCCCGAGCACAGGAAAGTTCGTTGTTCCTGCGATTCAGGGGCCGGTGACCGACATCGCCCGCATCCTTTCCGTCCAGGAAAAATCGGCACTTGCCGATAAGCTCCGTCGCTACAAAGCGGCGAGCGGCCACGAGATCGCGATCCTGATCGTGCCGTCGCTCCAAGAGCAGCCCGACGAAGACGTTGCCTTCGCCGTCGCCCGTACGTGGCGCCTCGGCGACGAAAAGCGGGACGATGGCGTTCTCCTCCTCTGGGCGGTTCAGGAACGAAAGGTCCGCATCGAGACGGGGCGCGGCGCCGAAGGGGACATCCCCGACGCGACCGCCTCGGCGATTATTGAGACGCAAATTCGCCCTTTCTTTAAAGATTCCAAGTGGTTCGATGGCCTCAATGCCGGCATCGACGGCCTGATCCACGAGTTCGGCCCGACCACGGCGCCCCTTCCAGGCGCGCGCCCCGGGCAGCCTCGGCCCCTCGACC
Organism: Sorangium cellulosum; assembly: GCA_020720045.1. Lineage (GTDB taxonomy): Bacteria > Myxococcota_A > Polyangia > Polyangiales > Polyangiaceae > JAAFHJ01. Next base: position 37,104 of record DYPH01000030.1, read on the forward strand.
CGTCGACGGTCCATCCCGCCCCCCAGCTCACGGCAAAGCAGATCCTCATCACCGGCGCGCTCGGTGTGCTTTTCGTCTTCGTCGCGATTTGGCGGATCCGCGCGGTCGGCATTCTCGGCTTCCTCTCCGAACTCTTCTTCTTCCTCTCGGTCCTCGGCCGCAGCGGCGGGCGCGGCGGCGGTGGCAGTTCGCGTCGCGATGACGATCGTGGCGGTGGCGGCTACGGGGGCGGTGGCGGCGGCTTCGGCGGCGGCGGCGCGAGCGGCGACTACTGAGCGAATTTCCTCGCGGCCACGTTTTTTCGCCGGAAGCGTCGCGAGCCCCTTTGCAGCGCGTCGCGCGGCGCTATAGTCCCGCCCCACGAACTGAATGAACATTCATTCGGTGCGCAAGCAGGACCTCCGCTGCCGGCTCTTCACGAGGGCCGCTGCGAGAAAAAAACGTGTGTGGCGCTGCCCTTACGGCGCCCACGCAGCAACCGAGACCGAGATGAGAGAGGAACGGGACATGACCAAGCCGATTCGGCACGTGGGTGTGGTGGGCTCGGGCGTTATGGGGAGCGGCATCGCGGCCCACCTCGCAAACGCAGGCATCAAGGTGACGCTGCTCGACATCGTCCCCCCGAACCTCCCCGAGAAAGACGCCACCAACAAGGCGGCCCGCAACGCGATCGCCCAGGGGAACCTGGACAAGACGATCAAGAACAAGCCGGCGCTCTTCTTTCACAAGAACAATGCGCGCTTGGTCACTGCCGGCAATACGGAAGACGACCTCGCTTCTCTCAGCACCTGCGACCTCGTCATCGAAGCGATCATTGAGCGCATCGACGCCAAGCAGGCGCTCTTCACGAAGCTCGAAGCGATCCTCCCGCCCCACGCGATCGTCGCTTCCAACACGTCGGGCCTCCGCATCAAAGAGATGATGGAAGGGCGCACCGAGGCGTTCAAAAAGAACTTCCTCGTCATGCACTTCTTCAATCCCGTCCGCTACATGAAGCTCCTCGAGCTCGTGCGCGGGCCGGAAACCAGCGATGAAACTGCAAATGCCGTCGAAACCTTCGGCCGCGACATCCTCGGTAAGGGCATTGTTTGGGGCAAAGATACCCCGAACTTCGTCGGCAACCGTATCGGCGTCCATGGAATGATGGCGACGATCGGCGCCATGCTCGAGATGGGCCTTTCCCCGGAAGACGTCGACAACATCACCGGCAAGCCGATGGCCCACCCCGGTTCGGCAACCTTCCGCACCGCCGACCTCGTCGGTCTCGACACCTTCGTGCACGTAGCCAAGAACTGCTACGACTCGCTCACGGAAGACGAAGAGCGCGACATCTTTAAGATCCCGGCGTTTGCGCTGACGATGGTCGAGAAGAAGCTCCTCGGAAACAAGACCAAGGGCGGCTTCTACAAGAAGAACGGCAAAGAGGTTCTCACCTTCGACCCGCAGACCCTCGAGTATCGCGCCAAGGGCGGCGATGCCGCGATCAAGGAGATCACCAAGAAGATCGCCAAGATCGAAGACGCAAAGGCCCGCGTGAAGGCCCTCGCGAACGACACCGGCAAGGCCGGCGAATTCGCCTGGAAGGTCCTCTCGAAGAGCCTCGCCTACTCGGCGCGCCGCATCGGTGAAATCACCGATGACATCGTCGCGATCGACGACGCCATGCGCTGGGGTTACAACTGGGAGCTCGGCCCCTTCGAAGTGTGGGATGCCCTCGGCTTCAAGGAGACCGCCGAGCGCATGAAGAAGGACGGCATCGCCCTCCCGGCCAGCATCGACAAGATGCTCGCGAGCGGCGCGACCAGCTTCTACACCGCCGACAACAAGGTCTATGACCTCGTCAAGGGCGAGTACGTCGCCCGCAAGGTCGACGCCCGCGAGGCGACGTTCACCATCCTGAAGCGCGGCGAAGCGCCCGTCCTCAAGAACGACGGCGCAGAAGCCTGGGATCTCGGCGACGGCATCCTCGGCCTCACCTTCAAGACGAAGGCGAACAGCATCGATCCCGATGTTATTTCGATGCTTTCCAAGGCGGCCGAGAAGGCGGAGACCGACTTCCGCGGCCTCCTCGTCGCCAACGACGGCGAGCACTTCTGCGTCGGCGCGAATCTCTTCCTCGTCGTCATGGCGGCGGGCGCCGGCCAATGGGATCAGATCCGCTCGATGGTGAAGGGCTACCAGGACGCGACCCAGCGCCTCAAGTACGCCACCGTCCCCGTCGTCGCGGCCCCCTACGGCATGACGCTCGGCGGAGGTATGGAACTCTGCTTCGCCGCCGACAGCGTCCAGGCGGCTGCCGAAACCTACTCGGGGCTCGTCGAAGTCGGCGTCGGCCTCATCCCCGGCGGCGCCGGCACGCTCAACATGCTCTGGCGCGCGCTTGAGGGGATTCCGGAAGGGATCACCAACAACGCCGTCACCTTCGAAGCGGTCGCAAACACCTTCAAGAACATCGCCATGGTGAAGGTCGCCACGAGCGCAGAAGAGGGCAAACAGTTCGGTTACTTCCGCAAGACCGACGGCATCTCTTTCGACAAAGCTCGCCAGGTCACGGACGCAAAGAAGCGCCTCATCGGCCTTGCCGAGTCCGGTTACCACCCCGCCTCGCCCCGCGCCTACACGCTCCCCGGCGAGAGCGGCATCGCGACGCTCGGCATGCTCGTCGATACGCTTGTCGCTGGTGGCTACGCCTCCGAGCACGACGGCAAGATCGCGCGAAAGCTCGCAGAAGTGCTCTGCGGCGGCCGCGGTGGCGCCTCGCGTGAGGTCACCGAGCAGGAGATCCTCGATCTCGAATGCGAAGCCTTCCTCTCCCTCTGCGGCGAAGCGAAGAGCCAAGAGCGCATGCAGTACATGCTCATGAACAACAAGCCGCTCCGCAACTGATCGCCCCCGAAAGCGTCCCTCGAAAAGGATTTTTGTCATGAAAGAAATCGTTATTCTCGATGCGGTTCGGTCGGCGGTCGGCCGTGGCCACAAAGGCTCGCTCGCCCAGCGCCGCTCCGACGAGCTCGCCGGCGAAGTGATCGCGGGGCTCCTCGCCCGCGTCCCCCAAGTGAAGCCGGAAATGATCGACGACCTCGTCCTCGGCGTCGCGATGCCGGAAGGCGAGCAGGGGCTCAACGTCGCCCGCGTCGCCGGCTTTCTCGCCGGTCTCCCCCAGGAGTCGTCGGCGATGACCATCAACCGCTTCTGCTCCTCCGGTCTTCAGGCGATCGCCCTCGCGGCGGGCGCCCTCTCGATCGGCTCCGACGAGTATGTGATCGCCGGCGGCGCCGAGTCGATGAGCATGGTCCCGATGACCGGCTTCAAGATCTCGGCATCGAGCGAAGCGATCGCCCGTTTCCCGACGGTGTACACGCCGATGGGCATCACCGCGGAGAACGTCGCCAAGAAGTTTGGCGTCACCCGCGAAGAGCAGGACAAGTTCGCCCTTTGGAGCCAGCAGAAGGCGTCGAAGGCGTTGGAAAACAAGGTCTTCGAAGACGAAATCGTCACCGTTCAGGGCGTCAAGTTCAACGGCAACGAGCGCATCACCTTCGACTTCCGCCGCGACGAACTCGTCCGCCCGGAGACGACGCTTGAAGGGCTCGGCGCCCTCAAGCCGGCCTTCTCGATGACCGGCTCGGTCACGGCCGGAAACGCGTCGCCGATCTCGGACGGCGCCGCCGCCGCCCTCCTCACGACCCGCGAAAATGCAGACAAAATCGGCGCGAAGCCGCTCGGCATCTTCAAGGCGTTCACCACGGCCGGCGTCGACCCGGCGCTCATGGGCATCGGTCCCGTCCCCGCGATTCGCAAGCTCCTTGCGAAGACCGGCCTCAGCATCAAGGACATCGATCTCTTTGAGGTCAACGAGGCCTTCGCAAGCCAGTGCGTTTACGCGCAAAAGGAGCTTGGCATCCCCGATGAGAAGCTCAACGTGAACGGTGGCGCCATCGCCCTCGGTCACCCGCTCGGCTGCACCGGCGCGAAGCTCACCGCCTCGATTCTCTACGAATTGAAGCGCCGCGGCCTGAAGCGCGGCATCGTCTCGATGTGCATCGGCGGCGGCATGGGCGCAGCCGGGCTTTTCGAACTCGCCTGAGCGACGCTCCGATCCGGCAATCAACAGCGAAACGGCTCTCTCGCACGGCGAGAGGGCCTTTCCTGTTTTCGGGTCACCGGAACCGTCGGAAGGTCGTGTAGAAGCCCTTCCCATGCGCCCGTCCTCGACCATGCGCCGCCCGCTCCGCGCGCCGTTCGCCCCCTTTGCGTTCACCGCTGCGGCGGTCCTCGCCTTGGCGAGTGGCTGCACGCCGAAAGAGAGCGGCCGTTGCTTCGTGGAGGGGGACTTGCGCTGCGACGGCACCGCGAAGGCGCTCGTCTGCACCGATAAGAGCTGGAAGTCGGTCGACTGCCTCGGCGCCGCCGGCTGCACGGCAACTCCGACGCCGACCTGTGACGAGAGCATCGGGAAGTCAGGCGGAAGCTGCTGGTTTTCCAATGGAAACGGCGTTGCTTGCGAAACCGCGACGAATGCGGTCCTCGCCTGCACTTCGGGAAAGTGGGCCCCCAGCAAGTCTTGTGGCGGCAAGCGTGGATGCACGGTGACCGCCGCCGTCGGGGGCGTTTCTGATCTCTCCTGCGACGATAGCGTGGGCGCTGTGGGCGAAACCTGCGACAGCGACGCGATCGCTTGCTCGAAAGACGGCGCCCAATTGCTCGTTTGTACGAGCGGAACGTTCGCGGTGAAAACGGCCTGCGGAGGCGACAAACACTGCACCGTCGAGGAGGACGCGACGCGTCGTCTCGCGCGCTGCGACGGGTCGAAGGGGAGCATCGGCGCCGCCTGCGAAGCTGGCGCATTTGCTTGCTCTATCGACGGTTCCCGCGTCCTCACGTGCAAGGATGGCCTCCTCGCCGAGCAGGCCGTCTGTGGCGCGGGGCATACGTGTCACGTCGACCCCGACGGCGCCGATGCCTCGAAAATCGGCTGCCGCTGAAACGAAAAAAGACCCCGGCTTCAAACCGGGGTCTTTCACGGTCAGCCCTAAAGGCCGACGCTGGGCGTCACTTGTTGACGTTCTGGGTGACGATCACGTCTTCCGAAGGGAGGGCGACGTCCGGCTTGTCTTCCGCGGTCACCTGAAGGATGAACGAGGTATCCGGGACGGTTACGTCCTTGAGCAGGCCGACGCGATCGCTCTCGTCGTACTTGAGGGCGCCGACGCGCTGCCAGGGGGCATCGCCACCTTTGCGCTGCCAAGCGACGAACGCATTGGCCGACGGCTTGATCGTCTTCGGCGGCGGGAGGAAGGAGATCGTCATGTTGAGGCGGGTCTGAACTTCCGCCTTCATGACGTCGGCCTTGATTTCCGTCTTGGCGCCGGGAGCGCGGGGGCTCGTGTCTTGGGTGTACTTGAGCGTCCCGCCGCAGGCGACGAGGAAGGAAAGGGCGAGGGCGGTTGCGCCGATCTTACCGAGCTTCATGAATTGCCTCCTGGCGAAAAAGGGCACCGGAGATACCCCAACGCTCGAGGCGATGGGGCGCGAAAGAAGACCGATGCGCGAGGCGGCACCGTATCCCAAAGTTGGCCGGATGAGAACTGTTTCGAAAGAATTTCCGAGTGTTGTAGCGGGAACAACGCGAATTGAAGCCCCGCGACTACACTCGGCCGCGCAACCCGTCGGGCCGCTCGTGCCTCGGCGGGTCTTCAGCCCCCACCTGAATCCCGATTCAGCCGGCTCGCCAACTGTGGTAGCTCGCTTCGCATCTATGCTGTTCTACGCGCTTTGTGCGGTCGGTCTCGGCGTGCTCGGCCTCGTCCCGAAGGTGCTCTTCGACGACGACCTCGGCTGGAAGGGGCGAGCCATCCGCTTCATCGCACTCGTCCCGATCGGCGCCGGCCTCTTCGGATTCGGCGCGCTCAACATCAACCGCACCTCCGGGCGCACGTTGCCGGCGCCGGAAGCGGCGACCCTCTTCGACGGAATTCGCTACGAACGCCAGGTCCGGTCGGTCGGCGACCCGCTCGTGTGGCACACGGTTCGGGCGTCGCTTGACAACGACGGCCTGGCCGTTGAAGTCACGCCGGGCCACCCGGGGCGCCTTCTGCCGATCGAGTCGCGGAAGACGACGACGGCCCTCCACGACTTCCGTTGGTCGGTTGCGATCAACGGCGGGCCCTTCGAGCCGAACGGCAACGAAGATGTGAATCTTCCTCCACTTTTTGAGAGCGCCCCGGTGCGCCCGCTCGGTCACGCCGTCGCCCAGGGAAATGTGTATGGTGCAGCCAGTCCCGGCAACACCCTCTGGGTCGGTCTTGGAAACAAGCTTGCGGTCAACGAGAAGCCGATCAGCGCGCAGTACGCCGTTTCCGGCGACTGCACGCCGGTCGTAAAGAAAGCGGTTGGCGATCTCGGTGGCTGCCTCAAGAGCAACGCGCGCATCGCTCGCTCCTTTGCCGGTCTCGCCGATGGCGGAAAGACGCTCGTGTTGCTCGTCGTCGACGGCTCCCAGAACACCTACAGCGTCGGCGTTACTGCAAAGGAACTCGCCGACTTGGCGATCGCCGCTGGCGTTTCAGATGGCATCGAACTCGGCTCCGGCGCCAACTCGGAGCTTGCGACGCGCGGCGAAGACGGGAAGCCCTACCTGCTCAACGTCCCCGTTTCTGGTGGCCTCGCCGGTGAAGAGCGCCCCGTCGGCAACCACCTCGGGATCACCGCGCGCGCCCGGTTCGCATCGGCCCTCTGAGTCGCCCGCGCGCAAAAAACAAACCCCGAACTCGAAAGAGTTCGGGGTTTTGTTATGGGCGAAGAATCGGTCAGCCGGTGTGCGCTTCAAGCATCCAGAGCCACTTATCGACGCTGCGCGACGTCCCCGTAAAGAGGTCGCTCGTACCCGCGTCCTTCTCGCTCGCCGTGGCCTCGATGGCAAAGCGTACGTTCTTCGCGAATTTAGCGACGGTCGCGATGACCGCGCGAAGGACGTCGGGCCCCTGGTGGGTCGCCGGCGCGAAAGGGGGCAGCAGTGATACGGCCCCCGCGATGTCGGCCGCCTTCCCCTTGACCGGGAAGCCGAGAGCGATGCTCCGTTCGGCGAAGTCATCGGCATAGTCGTCGGCGTCGCTCGCAATTTTATCAAAAAGTGCGTGTAGTTCCGAGAAGTTTGGTCCGCGGACCGTCCAGTGGGCCTCCTTCACGCGAAGCTTCAGTTCGAGCGCTTCGTAGAGCGCCGTTTGCAGAATCGTGGCAACCCGCTCGCGGTTTTCGACGGGGAGGTCGTGATTGGTCGGATACATCGCGGTTCCATTTCGTGAGAGGGAAGGGAATATGGCGAAGACGCCAACGGCGGCGACACTACCCGCAGGGAGCTTCGCCGCCGTGAGGCAAGATGCGACAGAGGTCAGAGCATGCCGACCGTCGTCGCCGCCGCAGCGATGACCGAAGCGGTGCGGATGGCGTCGTGGACTTGGTCTTCCGAGAGACCGCCGTCGAGGACGACTTTCTCGTGAGACCTGACACACGATTCGCACGCGTTGATCGCGGATACCGCGAGACAAGCGAGTTCGAAATCGGGTTTGTTGGTGGCCACTTGACCGAGGCGGTTCATCCGGAGACCGGCCCGCTTCGTACCATAGACTTCCTTTCCGACGAGGTGCCGGAAACGGTAGAATACGTTGTTCATGGCCATCAACGAAGCGGCCGCCTTCGCATCTTCGAAAACGCCATCGGAAGCAACTCCGCGTGCGTCTGCGACGAGGGCATCCACCAGCGGGCGGCAGCCAAGGGCGTAGGCACTTGCGATCGCGACGAGCCACCGTTGATCGGTGGTGAGCGTCGACGAACCGCGGAGTACCCCGTCGAGATTCAATCGCGTATCTTTGGCCGCGTCCGGAAAGGAGTCGCGGAGGCTATCAATGGCGCTCATGGTGTTCACCCGAGGGTCGCTTGACCCTTTTCCCAGTTGCAGGGGCAGAGTTCGTCGGTCTGGAGACCGTCGAGGATACGAAGCGTTTCCGACGGATTGCGACCGACGGAGAGGTCGTTGACGGAGACGTGGCGGATGATGCCTTCCGGGTCGACGATGAACGTCGCGCGGAGGTCGACGCCGGCCTGCTTGTGGGCGATGCCGAGCTCGCGGGTGAGGTCGTGCTTCGCGTCAGCGAGCATCGGGAAGGGGAGGTCCTTCAGGTCGGCGTGGTGGGTGCGCCACGCGTGGTGGACGAAGTGGGTATCGGTGCTCATGCCGAGAACCTGGGCATCGCGATCCGCGAAGTCCTTGTTCTTCTTTCCGAACTCCGCGATCTCCGTCGGGCAGATGAACGTGAAGTCCATCGGCCATGCGAAGATCACGAGCCACTTCCCCTTGTAGGTTTCGTTCGTCACCTCGGCGAACTCCTTCCCCTTTTCAAGGGAAACGCACGCCTGAACCTGAAACTTGGGGAACGTATCGCCGACGGTCAACATGATGGGATTCTCCGATTGATTCGTGAAACGGTTGCATGCGTTGCAAGCTGAGTTTCGTGATTCTCAGTTGCCTGGGTGAGAAGCCATTCGTCCGTCCGAGCAGGTCAGACGGTCAAGAGATGGCTTCGTGGAGTTGAGTATTAGAATCGTTCTAAATGGGCGCAAGGGGCGAAAGAACGAATCGTAAACGTCATTGCTAGGTCGCCTTGTTCGTCGTCCTCCGGCGGTGACGCTTTCCGCGGATCACCACCTGGAAGTCTCGCACATCGATGCCGGGGAGATCGTCCGCCCCCTCAACGCGAATGCGGTCCCAGGGAATATCGACGATCGCACCGGTCTCATCATCGACGAAATGATGATGGGGTTCTACGTGGGGATCAAACACCGATACCCCCTCGGTGAGGGCAAACTGTTTGAGGAGACCCTTCTTCACAAAGAGATGCAGCGTGTTGTAGACCGTTGCTCGCGACAAGGTGGGAAACGTCGCTGTGACGGCATGAAAGACCTGTTCGGCCGTCGGATGCTCTTTCGTCACAAGCACGTAATTCGCAACCGCAACCCGCTGAGCGGAGGGCTGGATGGCGTGGGTGCGGAGGAGTTCGACGACTTGTTTCACAGCGACATTTGGAATAAGTCCAAAGTTGGACGACGTCAAGACTTTTGAGGTCTGGAATCGGCGGCCCCCCGTCCTTCCCCTCTTCCGCTTCGGCCCCCTCCGATGCACCTTCGCGGACGATGGTCGCTCCAAACCCACCCCCGTACGCACCGAACCCCGTCCACGACGCCCATCGCTACGTCGCCGGTGGAGCGCCGCTCGTGGCCCCACCGGCCGGCTACGCACCTCCGATGCCGTTACCGGCGGCTCCCGTCGGCTTTTTTAGCGGCGCCGCCCAGTTCTTCGTTGGCCTCGGTTTTCTGCTCTCGCGACCGAGCCTCTACGGCATTGCTTCCGTCCCACTCTTTGTCGCGTCGGCGGTGACGACCGTCGGCTTCGTCATCTCCTGGTTTGCGGCCGGGGCCGTCGTTGCGCCCCATCTTGCCGAAGCGGAAGGCGTCGCCGCTGCGGCACTCCATGTTGCGCAAGCGCTTCTTTTTCTCACGTTTGCGCTGTTCTCCGTTCTCCTCGGCGCGACCCTCGCGCAGCCCCTCTCGGGCCCGGCGCTCGAGCGTCTCGTTGCGCGCACCGAAGAGACGCTTGGCGTCGTCCGCGATGGCGCGGCGCCGAAGGAATCATTGGCGGTCAAACTATTCCGCTCCTTGCGTGTGAACCTCTTCGGGCTCGGCTTCGCGGTGATCACGCTCGGGACGCTCGCCCTTTTGACGTTCCTCTTCCCGCCGATCTCCGTCGTCACGGTGCCGCTGAAATTCTGCGCGACGGCCCTCGTGGTCGCCTGGGACTTTCTCGATTATCCCTTGGAAGTTCGAGGAGGTGGCGTGCGCAAACGCCTCGCGTGGTTCTTGGACCACTTCGGCGCCGCCTTCGGCTTCGGCCTTGCCGCGACCGGAACGCTCCTCCTCCCGTTCGTCGGTTTGATCGTGCTCCCGGCGGGGGTCGTCGGCGCGACTCACCTCGTCGCTCGTGCCGAGCGGGCCCGTCCGTGAGCGGACGCCAAGCGGCGTCAAGAGACCGCGACCGCCAGCGAATTTGCTGGTCGACGCCGACGGCCGGCCCTCCGAGGCGGGACTGACGGTCCCGCTGCTGGGACGGGAAGATGTGCCCACCGTGACCGCATCGTGACACAGACGGGCGTATGACTTCCCCCATGACGATCGTTGCGCCTGTGCGTGCATCCCTCTCCAGCCCGGTCGACGTCGGCCCGGTTGCGCGCTCTGTCGAGGTCGCGCCGCCTTCGGTCGCGCCGCCTTCGGTCGCGCCGGTCGAGGAAGTCGACCGCATCGACTGGAGCGCGAGCATTCCGTTCTTGCTTGTGCACCTTGCGGCGATCGGCGGAACCTTCGCGCTCGGACTTTCCTGGCGCGCCGTCGCGTACACGGCGAGCGCCTATGTCTTCGGAATGTTTTGGGTAACGGCCGGCTACCATCGGTACTTCTCCCACAAAACGTTCAAGACTTCGCGGGCGATGCAGTTCGTCTTCGCCTTCTTCGCGCAGACGACCATTCAGAAGGGGGCCCTTTGGTGGGCGGCCCATCACCGCCACCATCACCGCCATTCGGACAAAGAAGCCGACGTGCATTCGATGAAGCTCAAGGGCTTCTTCTACTCCCACGTCGGATGGATTCTCTCGCGCCGTTGGAATCGTACCGAGATTGAGCGCATCCCCGACCTCGCCAAGTACCCGGAGTTGGTCTGGCTCGATCGTTACCATGTGGTGCCCGTCGTCCTCTACGCGCTGGTCTGGACGCTCGCCGCCGGATGGCATGGACTTCTCTTCGGATTTGCCGTCCCTAGCGTGCTGCTTTGGCACGGAACCTTCGCCATCAATAGCCTCGCTCATTGGCGCGGGAGCCGGCGATTCAAGACGATCGATGAGAGCAAGAATAATCCGCTACTTGCTCTTATTATGCTCGGAGAAGGGTGGCACAACAATCACCACTTCTACTGCAAGAGCACCCGTCAAGGCTTCTACTGGTGGGAAATCGACGTGACCTACTACATCCTTCGCGCCATGGCGGTGGTCGGTTTGGTGCACGATATCCACGAGCCGCCGCCCCACGTTCTCGCACTCGGGCGCGGTGAAAAGCTCACCCCCAAGCGCGACCGCTGACCGGTCCCTTCTGGCCGGATCCGCCCCCTCCTCGTGATGAGGCAGGGGGCGTTTTTGCGAAACCTGCACCCCCGCCGCGACATCTCCAACACCGCCCCTCAGCGTTGCCGCGACGGCATTTCTTGCGCGCAATGTCGGCTCGAACGTCTGCAGGTTTCGCATTGCTGCGTAGGAAATGACGCAGTGCTCGAATGCGAACGGCTAGGAAAAAAAGAGGGGTTCACGCATTTCTCGGGGTGCCTTGACGCAAGATCGCAAGTAGGTTCCGCCCCGAGGAGAGCCTCTGAAAACCGCTGTCCCGCGGCCAGATGCCCAACACAGGTTCGAGATTATGGAAGCCACATTGAACATCGACGATGCACCCTCCGCGTCGCCGTCCAAAGAAGCGGCCCCCCGAGACGGCAAAGCCCTGATCGACGCGACGAAGCCGATGGCCGCCGAAGACAAGGTCAAGAGCTGGACGCTCTTCGCCATCACCTGGGTTGTCGCTGGAGGCTTCTTAAGCCTTGCCGCCCAGGCGCCGTGGTGGCCGCTCCGCCTCGTCGGTTCGCTTCTCGGCGGGCTCACGCTTGTGCGGCTGTTCATCTTCTTCCACGACTACATGCACGCGGCGATCTTTCGCGGTTCCAAGATCGCGAAGCCGATCATGTGGCTTTACGGTGTGTACGTCATGACGCCGCCGCAGGCCTGGCGTGATTCGCACAATTACCACCACGCGCACACGGCGAAGATCGTCGGCTCTCACGTCGGTAGCTACGCCATGGTCACGCCCGCGCTCTGGGCGCAAATGAAGCCGATCGAGCGGCGGATGTACAAAATCATCCGCCACCCGCTGGCCATCCTCGCCGGCTACTTCACGATCTTTTTCTACGGGATGTGTCTCTCGCCCTTCCTGCGAGACCCGAAGAAAAACTGGGACGCCGGCGTCACGCTTGTCTTCCACACCGCGCTGACCGGCTTGCTCCTCTGGAAGTTGGGCTTCGCCTACTACTTCTTCGCGTATTTCCTACCGCTTGCGACGGCAACCGCGAGTGGCGCGTACCTCTTCTACGTCCAACACAACTTCCCCGATATCGACATTCAGCCGCGCCACACGTGGTCGTTTGTTCGGGCAGCCCTTGAATCGTCGAGCTACCTCGAGACGGGGCCGGTCATGCGGTGGTTTACCGGCAATATCGGCTACCACCATGTTCATCACCTCAACGCGATGATCCCCTTCTATCGGCTCCCGGAGACGATGAACGCGATTCCCGAACTGCAGCACCCCGGGAAGACCTCTCTCCGCCCCAGCGATATTCTTGCCTGCTTCAAACTGAAGCTCTGGGACCCCGACCAGCACAAGATGGTTCCATTCCCCGCGGAATGAGTTTCCCGGAAGCACGCAAAGAGCCCTCGCCCGTCGAGGGCTCTTTTTCGTTTGTCATCCTCGGCCGCCAGGAAGCACTGACGGGCTGCCTGAAAGAGATCGGGGCCCGCAGCGTTGTCCCTCTATGCACCTGCTTGCCCTAGGTAGCTGCTCGGAATTGCAATTTACACGGGATGTGATCAAAGCAATG
>DYPH01000280.1 GCA_020720045.1 Sorangium cellulosum
GCTGGGTTCGCTTCGCCGGGTACAGGCTCAGCTTTAACTGAGAGCGGTCTAGCGCCGCATCAATCGAGGCATGGTCCGCAGAAAGAGACGAAATTCTACAGTCGTTGAATGCCCATTCTGTGGCGAAGAAGATGAGCTTTTCGTCGACGCCGGGGGCGGAAGCTACCAAACCTACGTAGAGGACTGCGCCGTCTGCTGCCGGCCGCGCACCGTCCACGTGGAGCCGGGCGAAGAACCGGGGGAATTCCGCGTTTGGGTCGAACGCAGCGAGTGAGCTGGGCGCCGGACTACGTGTAGGCTGCCGGCCATGAGCCGCCCCTGGACCGAAAAAACCGTCGTCGTCACTGGAGCTACCGAAGGCATCGGCCTCGTCACTGCGAAAGAGATCGCCAAGCGCGGTGCGCGGGTCGTGATCGTCGGTCGAAATCCGGAGAAGACCAAAGCGCGCGCCGAAGAGGTGAAGGCATTTGCCGGCCACGATCGCGTCGACTTTGCCCTCGCCGATTTCTCGAAGCTGTCGAGCATTCGTGCCCTCGGAAAAGACCTTCGCAGTCGCCTGGACCGCCTCGACGTACTCGTCAACAACGCCGGTGCGATCAATGAGGTGCGGCAGACGACCGAGGACGGCTACGAGCTCACCTTCGCCGCAAATCATCTGGGCTACTTCCTGCTTACCGAGGAGCTACTTGAACTCCTCAAGAAGAGCGCCCCGGCGCGCGTCGTCAATGTCGCTTCGGAAGCACATCGCGGCGGCTCAATGAACTTCGATGATCTTCAGGGAGAGAAGAGCTTCAGCGGCTTTAAAGCGTACAATCAATCGAAGTTGGCGAATATTCTCTTTACACGTGAGCTCGCGAAGCGCCTCGCAGGGACCGGCGTGACCGCGAACTGCTTGCACCCAGGGGTGATCGCGAGCGGCTTCGGGCGGAACAGTGAAGGTTGGGTCGGCGCACTCGCGCGGACCTTCTCCTTTTTGCTTTCAACGCCGGAGTCGGGCGCGAAGACACAGATCTTTCTCGCGACCTCGGAGGCGGTGGAAGGGGTCACTGGAAAGTACTTCGATTCGTGCAAAGAGAAGGCGCCCTCGAAAGACGCACGGAACGACGACGCCGCGGCAAAGCTTTGGGAGATCAGCGAGAAGCTCGTCACCAAGAGCCTGAACTCTTGAATTTTTAGGACGTTTCGAGGAGGCCGGCGCGCTTGCGTACGGCCTCTATCTGCGAGGGGCGCCCGAAGATCAGCACGAGTTTGTCGGACCAGCGTGGTGCCCGCCATGCGTCTTTTGCGATGGCAATAAACTCGTGGAAGGCGACGTAAGCCAGGTTGTGACTCGCGATGTTCTTTGTGAGCCCATAAACCGGCGGGTCGGCGAAATCCTCTTCGGCAAACGTCCCGAAGAGGCGATCCCACACGATCAGGATGCCGCCGTAGTTCTTGTCGAGGTAGCGCTCGTTCGATGCATGATGCACGCGGTGGTGCGAGGGGGTGTTGAAGAGCCACTCGATCGGCCGCGGAAACTTGCGAATGACCTCGGTGTGAATTCCGAACTGATAGACGAGGCTTACGTTTTTCTGAAAGAAGATGAGTTCCGGGGGAAAGCCCAGCAATGGAAGCACAATCCACGGAAGCCACGTAAACGCGAGGATCACCATCCAGCTTTGACGAAGGGCCGTCGAGAGATTGTAATACTGGGAAGAATGGTGGGTAATATGGGCGGCCCACCAGAAACGTACCTCGTGACCAAGCCGATGAAAGACGTAGTAGGCGAGGTCTTCGAGGAGGACAAAAGCGAAGATGGTACCGACATTGAGTGGCACCGTGTAGACGCGATGTGCGTAGAGGAATTTGAGCGCGCGAACGACGATGAAGCCGAGGGCGACCGTCTGTGCCAGGCTCCCAAGGCCCATACCGACCGAGGTCAGTGCATCTTTGGTGTCGTAGCCCTTTGGCACCGATGAGCCGCTTCCGGCGCGCTTCCGCGCGATCCACCAGCGCTCAAGCGGCATCGAGAGGAGGAAGTAGGGGATCGCGAGAAGGACCGGATCGGGCAGCTTCTGCATCGGTCAAGTGGTCCACGACGGCGCAAAAGACGCAAGTGCCAGCGCCTGAGAAGTGGCGCGGGCAAAGAACTCCGCGCCGTCTCCCGCTTCGCGGACGGACGCGTCAGCATCGAACTCCGCG